>CALGAA010000387.1 GCA_937952445.1 uncultured Bacteroidota bacterium
TGTAGAATTGATTCGTAAGCACAAAAACCAACCATTTTTTATCGCAACGGGTTTCTTTCGGCCTCACGTCCCGTTCGTTGCACCGAAATCGTATTTTGAGCCCTACCCCCACGATCAGATGGTTTTGCCGCCCCGGGTGATCAATGATTGGGATGATATCCCCGAACAAGGGATCAATTATGTCACCAGTGTTAATGGTCAGATGACGGAAGAACAGGAGCGGAAGGCCATGGCAGCTTATTACGCCACTACCTCCTTCTTGGATGACCAGGTAGGAAAGGTGTTAAACGCCCTGAAGGAAGAAGGTCTGGAAGAAAATACCATTGTGGTTTTTACTTCTGATCACGGGTATTTACTGGGTGAACATCGATTTTGGATGAAGGTAAGTTTGATGGAAGAATCTGCCCGTGTGCCCTTGATTATCAAGGTGCCAGGTAAAAAACCCGCCGTATGTCACTCTCTGGCTGAACTGATCGACCTGTATCCGACGGTAGCTGATTTGGCCGGGCTTGATCCGCCCTCCTATTTGCAAGGGGAAAATCTGGCTCCCGTTTTTGATGATCCCGATTACGAGGCCCGTGATTTTGCTTTCACCGTGTCTTTCCGGAATAACGTGATGGGCTATTTAATCCGCACCCACAAATGGGCTTATATTCAATATGGCGATGATGCCGGACATGGTATGGAATTATACGATATGGAATACGATCCTGGTCAATTCAATAATCTGGCACACCATCCTTTTTACCAGTCAGTGCTGGAACAAATGCAAGAAAATTTGAAGTCCAAGTTGGAAGAGGTTGCAAAAAATGATCTCTAATTGGTGCGATAAGCATCCGGGATGCGTAACTTTCCTGATATTTTAAAACAAAGTAGAATGAAGTCAGCGTCAACTTCCCCAAAAGTGCCAAAAGCTTTCTCGAATTCAAAACGTAGAAAGGGCCGGATCATAAAAATTCTGACGGGGATAATGGTGGTGATTTTTCTGTATGGATGTGCCCCTACTAAATCGGTTCAACAAAGATTGGCCGGAGCACAGAGGGGGATAAACGCCGTCGATTATCCATCGATTCAGGCTGCGATCGATGATTTACCCGTGGAAGGCGGCATCGTTTTCTTACCCCCCGGCACTTTTGAAATCGAACGTCCCATCCTGATTTATTCCGGAGATGTGCATCTGATGGGCTCAGGACCTTCGACTCATATTATCAATACCAATGCGATGGGTCAGCCAGCTATTATTTTATCCTCAGACACCACAGAATTTGTGGGAAAAGAAGCCTTGTGGCGGGTTCAGCTTTCCAATTTCAGGGTTACCGGTAATCCGGAATCAGGGCATGGAATTCTGGCACGGTATATCAATGAAGTATTCATCACCTCGGTGACGGTGAGCGAGCACGGTCAGGATGGGATCCGTCTGGATCATTGCATCGAAAACCCCCGAATTACCCAAAATCAGATTACCTACAACAAGAATGTCGGACTTAATATTCTGGGGGGACATGATATCGTAGTGAACGCCAACCAATTTGAGGAGAATGAGGATGCCTTGCATTGTATTGACGGATTTAATCTGACCATGTCGGGCAACAACCTGGATGATCATCTCCGACATGGCGTGGTCATTGAAAACACGTACGGTTCCGTCATATCGGGAAATATGATCGAAGAGTGCGACGGTACTGCTGTTGTACTGGATCGGGATTGTTATGGAATTAATATTGGTGGAAATGTGATAGCTCACAACGGAATTGGGGTGGACTTGCGGGATGCCCACGGAATGGCGGTCAGTGCCAACACGTTTACGATCAATCGCGATCATGGTTTGTTGATCGGTTCCGGAAGTAGTCGGATTGCGGTGACAGGAAACAGCTTTTCTGATAGCCATATTGGCGATGGTCAGGTAAAGCGAAGGCCCAATGATCTCAACGCTTCTGGAATTTTGTTGGAAGGATGTCGGGAAATTTTGATATCTTCCAATATGTTTTCCGGGATTAGTCCGGGGAAGGCATTTGAAATGAAATCGGATCCGGTTCACATCAAGTTCGATGGAAATATGATCGTGGACTCGGAAAGTGACCATGAGAAATTGGGAGGAAGTACGCCGGGTTCAAACCTTATGATCGACCATCGGGACGAATAAATCGGAAGGGATTTCTAAGGAGATAAGAGCGAAAGGTGCCGGACATTAAGTTTGTGATATGTATGACGGGGTAGTTTTGTCATATCGAAAAAGCTAAACCGTGTATGGAGATGGTTATACATAAGGCTTTGGTGCACCAGGTAAATGATATTACTGGCACGATGTAACCAAACAAACCATAGCTGTGTGAAGATTGGGTGGGGTCGAATAGTGAAAAAATCTCAATCGTGCCCCGAATATAATGGCTGGTGCAGTTAGAGGGCATGGAAAGGAATCCTGAATTAGAAGCCATAATGAACCAAATATTACACCGGACAAGGGTGCATAAAGAACTTTATACATAATCCCATTGATGGATTATTATTCATTATATAATTTTTTAAAGGGGTGCTTAATATCCAATTACGCCCGGCTGGACTACTCCGGTCTGATAAAATATACACAGATCCAAAATATCGTTTACTTAGGTTTACTGGTAATGGCCATATTTGGGTGCTTGTCGTGTAGTGAAAGTTCACGGGATCGGGATTGGCCCCATTACCTGGGTGGTCAGGATCGGAATCATTTTACCACGCTGGATCAAATTACGCCGGACAACGTTGATCAATTGAAAATGGTCTGGGAATATCAAACCGGAGATTCGGGTCAAATGCAGAGCAATCCACTGATCATTGATGGTCTCTTGTTCTCCACCACCGCCACCAATGAAGTCATATGCCTCAACGCTCGTAATGGGAAATTGAAATGGCATTTTGCGGCTTCGAACAAGAAGTCAACAATGGTGAACAGGGGAGTGGCTTACTGGGCGCATCACCGGGATCGCCGTATTTTTACGACCTACAACGATTCATTATATGCGCTGGACTTTGATACGGGCAAGCGCATTGAAGACTTTGGAATCAGGGGGGCGGTCAGTCTGAAAACAGGATTGGGGGAGGATATGGAAACTAAATATGTGGCCTCCCGAACGCCGGGCACTATCTTTGAAGATTTGATCATAATGCCGACTGTCGTGAGTGAAGGTGAAGGAGGGGCACCCGGGTACATCCAGGCCTTTGACGTGAGGACAGGCGATGTTCGATGGGTATT
>CALGAA010000388.1 GCA_937952445.1 uncultured Bacteroidota bacterium
GAAAGAGCTGTCGGTTATCCGCTGTCAGCTGTCACCAAAGGCACGACTTGGACCGCAGGGACATAGCGTGACCTGGCCCCCAATGTAATTGGTGGGCTGCGTTAACCTATGCCGCTTTGGCTGTGTGCTTTTCGCTGCGTCCATCTGCCAGAACCACATCGCCAAGTTATCGGTCGATCCTACGGATCTCACATTTTGTTTATATACCTTAAACCCCCGATTGAAATCGGGGGCTACAACATCAGGTCGAGCCTACGGCTCTCGATCATACCCAAAGCTGTCGAAACATACCACCAACTCTTAACTCACTGCCCTAAAAATAACCCATGCCGTCCCAACCGTAATTTGCCATTGACTTCAGGCTTTACAATCCGTTCTTGAATTTGCTCTGCGGTGCAAATTCAATTCATCCAGACGGACTTCTTGTTGTCCTGTGGGACAACTGGGTCGTAGGCTTGCAAATCCTTCTACATTTGCCAGAAACCAGTTCCGCCCATTATTACAAGCACACTGCCCTGTAACACGCACTTCCCACCAATTCGTAATTCGTCATTTCACATTCGTCATTGATTCATTCGGAAATTCTGCCTCAATGAAACTATTCTGCTAACGCATCGTTTTATACTTTAAAATCGAAACTATGCGAGGATGGCTAATCTCTGATCATGTTCCCGATTCCAATGGAAAGGCCAATTTTGAGAATTTACTGAAAATTTTTCAGGAGTTGATGAGTCAGACCGGCGGAAGTGTCGAAGAATCCCTGGCCTGGCTGACCCAGCTCGATGCCATGTACCATCTGACCGATGATGATTATACGATGTCGGATTTTATCGAGGAGATGATCGATAAAGGATATATCAAAGAAACAGCCTGGGGGTCCGGGCAATTTCGCCCCACCAGTAAAATGAATATTAACATCCGAAAACAAGCATTTGAGGACATATTTGGCAAAATAAACCGTACTCGAAGCGGACGCCACAATACCAAAATATCGGGGAAAGGCGACGATTACAGTTCAGATCTCAAGAACTACGAATTTGGTGACCGCATCGAAAATATCGCCTTATCGGAATCACTCAAAAATGCCTACATCAATCACGGAATCGACGATTTTATGATGACCCAGCAGGATCTGGAGATCCATGATACTTTCTATCAAAGCAATATGAGTACGGTCCTCATGATCGATATTTCTCATTCCATGATCCTTTACGGCGAAGACCGGATCACGCCCGCCAAAAAAGTGGCGATGGCCCTGTCGGAATACATCCGGACGCGATTTCCAAAAGACAGTCTGGATATCCTCGTCTTTGGTGATGACGCCTGGCCCATCAGCATCGAGGATTTACCCTATCTGCAGGTGGGACCCTATCACACCAACACGGTAGCCGGACTGGAACTGGCATTGAGCATGCTGCAGAAAAGAAGAAATCCGAACAAACAAGTCCTTCTGATCACCGATGGAAAACCGACCTGCATCAAGAAGGGTAAAAAATATTACAAAAACCCGTTTGGCCTGGACCGGACTATTATGAACCGGACGCTCAATCTGGCTACCCGATTTAAAAAACTCAATATTCCCATCACCACCTTTATGATCGCTTCCGATCCCTATTTACGGGAATACGTCGAAATGTTTACCGAAGCCAACCAGGGGAAAGCTTTTTATTCGGATCTCGACCAGTTGGGAGAATTTATTTTGCGGGATTACAGCAGTCGGAAAGGAAAAAGATATTGAATCGGCCAGAGGCTAAAATATGGCGCTTCGCGATGCGTTTTAACAGCCAGGATACCCACCAATCATGAACGAAATGAAGCATCAAAATTGGTTGATCTGCGTGAACACCATCCTGGTTTTTGTCGCTGTCATGACACCGCTCGTGGTCTGTGGGCAAGGGGATTATCATGTCGACTCGATCAAACATCACGCCCGGGAATTGATCCGCAACCAGGATTTGACAACGCGGGAATATGCTTTCGATTACCTGAATGAACATCTTGGCCGTTTTCTGGAGACATACGCGGATTATGCTGATTCCCTTCCTCCGGTGGAAGGGCTGGCCATTCTCCAACCTGCTGATCTCCCGCTGCGAATCGTGACGTATCAACTCTACCGGGATACATCAACCTATGAATACGGCGGGTGGATTCAAAGTAAGTATTTGGACAAACCCGTATTTCTCACGGATGCTTCACCCCTGTGGGAGAACGATCCCGATCTTGATTATATGGAATTCGATCCCGGGAATTGGTACGGAGTGTTGTACTACGATCTGATGCCGTTGACCCGGACCGGGGATGAGATAAGTCTGCTTTTGTTTGGCCTGGATAATTACCGTTTTTTTACAAAACGCAAACTCCTGGAGACACTCGTGATTAGGGATGGACAGGTGCGGTTTGGGAAGTCGGTAATTGAAATGGAAGAAGATCTACCGGTGGATTATTGGAAAAAGCGATTCATCCTGGATTATTCGGTTCAGGCTCCGGCGACGATGCGGTACGACCCTGAGTGGGAAAAGATCATATTTGATCACCTGATGTTTATGCCTAGCGATATTCCTCAGCAACGGATTATGCGGGTGCCGGATGGAACGTATTCCGGATTTGAAATCGTCGAAGAGGTTCCGAAGTTGGTCTACATCGAAAAAGTTTTTTGGCAGACGATGGACGAGGCCCCCGGCGGGCGAGCTCAGGAAGATGTGAAGCGGGATCTGTTTGGAAATCCGATTGACCGTTAGGGACAACAAATATCCTCATAAACGGGCCCGGGCTCTGCGGCCCTTTTGCCTCCGCAAGCTTCAGGATCCCTCATGGATACCCACCGACGAATTTATCTATTCAGAGAACCCGGGCACGTGTTCACACCCATCCCCAAACCCAAACCTCTAAAATCTTCCCACTTATATTTAACTCAAGTTCCTAAAAATGACCTTGTAGATGCTACATGTGGATAAAATGGTTTCTGTTCCTTTTTTTGCTGAAAAAAAGTAACCAAAAAAGCAGCCCTCTGCAGCCGAGAAATAGGTTGCTATCATATAAGTCGATGATATTTTGATGCAGATCGAGGCGCTATGATGGAGTATAGCCGGGGTTCTATGACTGAATAGCAACGATGAGATGCATCAAAAGATCAAGACTTGGTATGATATGAATTTATTTCCTGGCACCTTAAGTACATCATCGTCCTTTCAGGACTCCTACATTCATCGGTATCAAAATAACCGAAAAAAAGC
>CALGAA010000389.1 GCA_937952445.1 uncultured Bacteroidota bacterium
TGAGCCACTTTATTGGGATTTGAAATTTGAAAAGTTAAAGGTTCAAAATCAATAAACGAGGATTAATTCGCTGGTATCGCGATATTCGCACCAGGTTATCGACGTTTTCTTTTTCTATTACTGCCGCTACGGCTGCGTTTACTATGATGGGATTTTGAAGATACATTCCGGGTACTGTTCTTCAGCGTGTTGAAATGTGCATCTTCGAGTACGGCTTTTATATTTCCTTTGGTCATCGCTTCGATGTCATTCTTGATCGTTTCATCGTTGACGAATTGCTCTTTATGCCAGGTTCGATATGCCATTTTCATATAGGATCCGATGATTCGCACATAGGTTTCCCGATGCTCGGGATTTTCCATTTCCTGTGCCTTTCGGAGCATTTTCTGCACATTGAGACCGTAATGCTTGAAATCTATATCCATCTGGGGATACTCCAGAGGTTCGTGGATGAACAGATCTTTCGTTTCTGAAACTTCGACACCTTCCGGTATTTTCACATTGAGCTGATCCTCAGACATGAAAAAAATGTGCTTCCAGGCTTTGGCCAAGCTATCGCTGTTTTTATTACCAGGGTCCGTCATATTGATCATAATATCAACGATGGCTTCAGCTACGTGCTGGCGCTCTTCATCATCCTCTATTGTAGTCGCATAATCGACCATATTTTGGACATGCCGGCCGTACTCCTGGATGCGGATATCCCGGTGCCGGGTATTGTATTGAAAATTGTACATAAATGTTTTTTATTAATTATGGGTTGAACTATAGGTAATTTTAATTTTGGGTTGCAGATCAACGTTCTCCGTACCCGGCCCGTAGATTACTGATCGGGCGACCCGAGAAACATCCTGTGGGGTAGGAACGATGTACAGCCTGGGCTCACTGGAACCGTTGACCATTCGTTGAAAATGATTGGTAATGTTAAATGTGTAGGTCGGTGGATGGGTTGAATTGGTAGTATCCCTTTGGATCACTCCTCCAAAATATTGGCGGTAGGCCCCTCCCGATTGATAGAACAGGATATCGGTAATCGGGATACGGGATGAAGCCTGATCGGTTTGAAGTGCAAACACGGCATCCATAGGTCTATAGGCAGAGGTGTCATCCTGCGGATGTTCAGCAATGGTCCAGGTCATCGACACGTTGTTGATGACCTTCCCCCGATATTTCTCCAGATCGTTAAATTCGACCCGTACGCCAACGTTCGAAGGTTGGATATAAAGATATTCCGGATGTACCGCCTGATCGTCCAGGACGGTCTCAAGGATACTCCCCTCCAATTGTTGCTCAATGGTGGTAAAATGGTGCAGCACAGCCCGCATGACGAGATAAGCTTGTTTGGCCTCTCCATCCTGGGTATAATAAATCCGAATTCCGGAATAATTTCCGATCTCCGTATTAGCTGTCTGCCCGGATGACTGAGTGGGGTAGGTGAAAAAACGATAAGCCCCTTCAAAATTTTCCGGTCTGGGACGAACTACAAATCCGGGAAAGACGTCCAGAAAATTCAGTACGCTTTCTGTTACGGTGGTATCCAGCGCCAAAATCCGTTCACCAAATTCTTCCGTGAGAGGAATCCGGATATGGGATGGAGCAGACAGCGAATCGCCCCTGTTTTGATTCTTATACGATGGTGTAAAAGTCAAAGATCCGATCGTCCCGGGTTTGGTTTCAAACTGGTCGGAAATATAAACCTCCTCAGGCATTTCCCGGCTTTCCAGCTCCAGCACATCCAGCGTTTGGGTACCCTCATGCTCCCCGTAAGGGGCAAAGGTGGTATCATAACTCAGAAGCAGAAAAGCCGAATCAAAGGTCGCGCCCGTGAAATCTGGTCCCAATGTCGAAAACTGAACCTGTGCCGTCAGATCATATCTGGAACGACCAAATATTGGGTCATCGATTTGACCAATTATATGGGTCGTGGGAACAAAATCAGATTCCATCCCTTTTCTGACGTAGGCGAATAAAGAATCCCGCTTTACCGTCTGAATGGAATAATCCACCTCGGAATCCGTGTTAATCTGAAGTTCGTCATCATTGACCAGATCCGAACCGATATCTTCAAATTGGGTACAGGATACCACACTCAGAACGCTCAGGGCAAGCAGCGTCAGTATTTTCGCTTTATTCATATATTAATTTGTGTTCCTATTCCGGAACTGTCTCATCGGTCATTTCTTTGTAAAATTCCATATAACCATCCATGATTTCATCGATATCGTCGCTTTCGGGGATATACAATGGCTGCTCCAGGCTTTTCAGGTAGGCCATCAAATCCTCGTCCTCTTTCATCTCCGGACTTCCCAGAATGCTGGCGTCGGAGTATGTCAGGGCGCCGTGGTGTAAATCTAGTCCCTCACCGTTCATATACGCTTTGAGGTCATCTTCATGAAGGTTATTAATCGAAGCCTTTTCCAAAAACCGATCTTCCAGATTTTTATCGAACGGACTTTCATATATGGAATACAACAGTTTTGCATTCCTAAATATTGGATCGTCCTTGTACGCTTTTTTGAGGTACAGCGGAATCAAACTCGTCATCCATCCGTGGCAGTGGATGATATCAGGTGGCCATCCGAATTTTCGGACGGTTTCCATAACGCCTTTGCAGAAAAACACCATCCGTTCAGCGTTGTCACTAAATACATTGTTTTCCTTGTCTTTGAACATTTGTTTTCGTCGGAAAAACTCATCGTTGTCGAGGAAATAAACCTGCAACCGGGCCCCGGGTAAGGAGGCCACTTTGATGATCAATGGATAGTCATCCTCATCCACGATAATATTCATACCAGACAAACGCACCACCTCATGCAAGCGATGCCTGCGCTCATTGATTGTTCCAAACCGGGGCATAAGTATACGTATATCCATGCCTTCTTTTGAGATTCGACCTGGTAACTCCCGCACAATCTTGGAAACTATACTCAAATTAGTATAAGGTTCCATTTCTTGAGTAACAATCAAGATTTTTTTCTTACTCATATCACGTCTTTTAATGCAAATAGATTTGAACCCCCAAAAGTACGAAAAATATATGGGGAAATGAAATATACTGGCCATTATCACAAACCAGCTAATCCATTGTGTGCCAAATGAAGAGCTTGTACTCTTAATTGACAATTTTAATTAGAAAAGGTTTAAATCCAGAGATTAAGTGATCCACGGGGACGATAAACATTTTGACGGATCATATTTACAAATGGCTCACCCATTGCATCAAATACGCTGTAATAATCGCAAAATAAGTACCAAGAGCATAACCCAATACCGCCATCAGCACGCCCACTGCAGATAAAGAAGGGCTAAAGGCACTCGCCACGACCGGGGCCGAAGCTGCTCCTCCTACGTTGGCCTGGGAACCGACCGCCACGAAGAATAGTGGCGCACGGATAATTTTAGCCACAATTATTAAAAGAATCACATGGACCAATATCCACACCGCACCCAGTACAAACAAACCAGCGTTGTCAAAAATTTCTTTAAAATTCATTTTCATCCCAATCGTCGCCACCATGATGTAGATAAAAATCGTTCCCCAGCGCGATGCCCCGTATCCTTCATACGTCCGGGCCCGGGTAAAAGATAAGGCTAACCCCACCGTGGTAGCGATTACAATGACCCAAAAGAAGGGGGACAACAGGGTCTGCATATTCCAGGAATGCAAAGTGGATTCATACTTTCCGAGAAATGGTACGATCACTTCAGTTAATGCATGTGCGAGGGCTACCCCCCCAAAACCCAAAGCGAGAATGATAAACAAATGTCGTGTAGTGGGTATCGCCTCCACCGCCAGCCGGTAATCATCCAATTTTTTTCGAAGGTCTTCAATGGCTGAGGTATCGGCCTTGAGCCATCGGTCAATGCGTTCCGAAATTCCAGCCCCATAGAGCAATACAGCCATCCAAATGTTGGCTACGATTATGTCCACGATCACCATGGAGCTAAATATCAAATCATCGACCTGAAAAATTTCTTTCATAGCCGTCTGATTAGCACTTCCGCCAATCCAGCTCCCTGCGATGGTGGACATTCCCTGCCACAGATGATCCGGATCAATATCAATCAGCCCCGGCGCGATATACTTGAGAAAGAGAATTGCAATAGGCCCACCAATCACAATTCCAAATGTAGCTGTGAAAAACATGATCAATGCCTTGGGACCCAGGCGAACCAATCCTTTAAAATCAATATTGAGGCATAGCAACACCAGAGAAGCAGGCAACAAAAACCTCGATGCCATAAAATACAGACTACCATCCGGGTCGTTGATAAGACCCACCGGCCAAACAAGAACGCCGGGAATAAAATAGCACAACAACAACGGCGGAAAAAAGGTATAAAATCGCTTCCATCCCTTGTGTTCCAAACCCGACGTGTAAAACACCGCCCCGAGAACGATCATTAATATGCCTAAGACGATGGCGTCATTGGTAAAAAGTGCATCCATAGTCACAACTAATTTGAATGTAGGTTGGTTTCTTTACCTGAAAGTGAAAAACGTACCACTAATATATCTTTTAATTGATCAATAATTGTGTAACCTTTGCACTCAATTTCTTATCTTTATTCATCTGTATGAGTCAGTTTATAGTTTCAGCACGGAAATACCGCCCTCAGCGGTTTGACGAAGTGGTGGGTCAGGATCACGTCACCACTACCCTCAAGAATGCGATTCGCCAAAACAAGGTCGCACATGCTTTCTTGTTTTGTGGGCCGCGGGGCGTGGGTAAGACGACATCCGCACGGATTCTGGCCAAAACGATCAATTGCGAAAACATAACGGAGGATTACGAAGCCTGCGGACAATGCGATTCCTGTGTCGCGTTTCAAAAGAAAAATGCGCCCAATATTATCGAGCTTGATGCAGCTTCGCACAACTCGGTGGATGACATTCGCAATCTCAATGAACAGGTACGAATCCCGCCTGCTCAGGGGAATTACAAATTATTTATCATCGACGAGGTTCACATGTTGTCCCTCGCAGCTTTCAATGCATTCCTCAAAACGTTGGAAGAACCACCACCTACTGCGATCTTTATACTGGCGACCACCGAGAAGCATAAAATTTTACCGACCATACTTTCCCGGTGCCAAATCTATGATTTTAAGCGAAATAACGTCTCGGACATCGTTGCGCACCTCGAAAGTATTTGCCGGGCTGAAAATCTCGAATTTGACGTTGAAGCGCTCCATCTGATCGCAGAAAAAGCGGACGGCGCCTTGCGGGATGCGTTGTCGATTTTTGACCGGATGGTCAGTTTTTCGGACGGACACATTTCTTATGCATCGGTCGTAGACCAGCTTAATGTGCTGGATCACGATTATTTTTTCAAACTTGTCGATTACCTGATCGCAGGAGATCTTTCTGCCACCTATCTGTTGTTTGATCAGATCCTGGATAAGGGATTTAGTATTGAGGTTTTTCTACTCGGTCTGCAGGAACACCTCAGGCAATTGCTGATGCTCCACCTCAGTGACACCGCGGGTCTGATCAACAGTAGTACACAATTAAAACAACGGTACGCCAGCCAATCCGCTGTGGCTCCACGGGATTTTTTACTTACCCTGCTGGATCTGGCAAACGAATGCGATATCCATTATCGGTTTGCCCAAAATAAAAGATTACACGTTGAAATTGCACTGATGAAAATGGCGTATTTCCCATATGCCAAAGATCTTTCCTCCACCTCCCTACTGGATGTAAATGTCGGTCAAATAACGGAAGAGGTAAAAAAAAACGATAAGCCTGAGATAAGAGAGGCGGGGGCTGTAAGAGAACCAAAAGTAGAGGCCGAAGCAGAGGAAGAAGAAAAGACTGAGGCCGATGTTATAGCCGAACCTAGGTCCGAGATTAACGAGGAATTTGAAACTAAAGTTGAAGAGGAAACGGAGGTTGAAGGAGAGAGGGAGTCTGCGGTCGGGATGGAAGCTGAGGTTGACACTGAGGTCGGGGATGAGAAGAAAATGGAAGAAATGCCCAATCCGGCAGGGGTGGAGCAAAAAACTGAACCGGGGGATGTAAAACCAAGACGCCGATCCAAATCTTTACTACCCACACTCAATGATGTAAACGAAATCATCGAAGAGGTCCAGCAAACATCGACCGATCAGGTTCCCATTCCGGATGGGAAAGAATTGCTGCACATTATCCAAAAGGCCTGGGACGATTACACCGACAACCATTCCTCACCATCACTGGCGGCTTTCATGAAAGATTCCAAATTGGATTGGAGAGAAGATAAACTATACGTCACGGTTACCTCCAAACTGGCAAGGTCATCGATCCTCGACCAGCGGGATCTGTTTGAAGCACTTCGGGATGCCACCAATCCATTGGTTCCGGAAATTGTTTTCGAAATCGATTCACAAGCACCGGGAGCTCCACCTCCTCCTAAAATACTGACGATCAAGGACAAATATGAAGCCCTCCAACAGGCGAATCCAAACCTCAAACGGTTAATCCAGGAACTGAATCTCAAAATCGATGAAGCCTAACCCCCCGAAATGGATGAGTGCGCCGGGCATTAGGGTCTACCCATAATCTCTTATAGACCCGATATTTACCCGATCACCCTGACACCTCAGACAAAACCGAGGGATCGGCCACCGCCAATTTTTCCAGTTGCTTCAAAAAGGTGATCACTTTCTTCATCGTAGGCATACCCTCGACAACGAGAATAAGGTGATTACGGGATTGCTTCACACGCATCCTGAGTTTGTCTGGATTCTTATTGATGTGAGTCAATAATTTTTGAAATGTGTCCGATTCATAATACGCCGATTGGGGATCAGCGGGGAAGAAGCACCGGAGTTTATGATTGGAAACGATGATGCGCTCAAATCCCAGTTTCTTGCCCAGCCAGCGAAGCCTCAACCCCTGGAACAGGTTTTCTACTTCCGGTCCGTACGGCCCAAACCGATCCCGCAGATCGGTCTCAAATTCTTTGAGTTCCTCCTCATTATTAAGGTGATCCAGCGTCGTGTACAGACTCAGTCGTTCACGAATTTGATTGACGTACGTATCCGGAATCAACATGTCAACATCGGTTTCCACCACGACATCCTGTACGAAATCCCTCTGTTTTTGCAAGTCTTCCCTAAACAAATCCTTGAAATCGGTCTCCTTGAGTTCACGAATGGATTCCTCGAGGATCTTTTGATATGTATGATAGCCGATTTCTGATATAAATCCACTCTGCTCAGCACCGAGCAGGTTTCCTGCCCCCCGGATATCCAGGTCCCTCATAGCAATTTCAAATCCCGAACCGAGATCCGAAAACTCTTCGATCGTTTTCAAACGCTTCCGCGCTTCCGGAGTCAGGACAGATAAGGGCGGACTAAACAAATAACAAAACGCTTTTTTGTTGGATCGTCCTACCCTACCCCTAAGTTGGTGCAGGTCACTCAATCCAAATTGATGCGCATTGTTGATAATAATCGTGTTTGCATTAGGGATATCGAGTCCTGTTTCGATAATATTCGTACACAGGAGCAAATCGTATTCCCCATTGATATATCGGACCAGTGTATCTTCCAGTTGTTTGCTTTCCATTTGTCCATGGGCTACGGCAATGTCGATGTCCGGACAAAGTTTGGTCAGCAAAATTTTCATTTCGGGCAACGCTTTCACACGGTTGTGCACGAAAAACACCTGCCCCCCCCGGTCGATTTCGTGGTAAATAGAATCGCGAATCAGTTCGTGGTTGAATATCCGGATCTCGGTGTGAATAGCTTGCCTGTTGGGTGGCGGGGTCCGCAGGATGGATAAATCACGGGCCGCCATAAGTGAAAATTGCAATGTCCGCGGTATGGGTGTAGCGGTCAATGTGAGTGTATCCACGTTCACTTTCAGATCCCGCAACCGTTCTTTTGCAGTCACACCAAATTTTTGTTCTTCATCAATGACCAACAAGCCGAGATCTTTAAACGCGATATTTTTATTCAAGATCGCATGTGTGCCGATCAGAATATCAACTTTTCCTTCCCGGACTTTTTCATATATCTCTTTCTTTTCCTTGGCGGTTTTGAACCGGTTGACATAAGCCAGTTCCACCCCAAATTCGGACAATCGATCCTGAAACGTTTTGAAATGCTGCAAAGCCAAAATCGTAGTCGGAACAAGTATGGCAACCTGTTTACCGTTGACGACCGCCTTGAACGCTGCCCGGACAGCGATTTCTGTTTTTCCAAATCCCACATCACCACAGATCAAACGATCCATCGGGCTTTCTTTTTCCATATCTCGTTTGACGTCGATGGTGGCCTGCTCCTGATCCGGCGTATCCTCATAGAAAAAACTCGCTTCGAGTTCAGTCTGCAAATACCCATCCGGCTTACATGCAAAACCTGTGGAGGCTTTTCGTTTTGCATAAAGTTTGATCAATTCCGAGGCAATGTCCTTAATTTGCTTTTTAGTTCTGGTCTTCAACCTGGTCCAGGTGTCCGTTCCAAGCTTGCTCAGTGCAGGTTGTTTGCCCTCCTCTCCTGTATATCTCGTTATTTTATGGAGTGAATTGATGCTGACGTAGAGGACATCGTTGTTCTTATACAGAATGCGAAGTGATTCCTGGGTTTGGCCCTTGATCTCTATTTTTTCAAGTCCGGAATACCGGCCCACGCCATGATCGATGTGCGTTACAAAATCCCCCGGCTGGAGTTCACGAAGCATTCTGGACGTCATCGCCTTGCTTTTGGAGAACCCTTTTCGGAGGTTGTATTGGTGGAAGCGCTGGAAAATCTGATGATCGGTGTAACAAACTATTTTATGCTGGTGATCGATATAGCCTTCGTGGAGCGCGGTCAGAATGGTCTGTATAGGCACTCCGGCTTCCAGATCCTGAAAAATGGATTGGAGCCGTCTGGATTGGCGCTCGCTGTCGACGAAAAGGTATATGCCATATCCCTGTGCGTAGTGCTTCTGCAAGTCATCGATGAGCAACTTGAAATTCTTATTGAAACTGGGTTGGGGCGTGGTTTCCAATTCAAACCATTCCTCTATGGGTAGCTCCAACGTAAAAGTGTCTTCAAAATAAAATCCGCCGAATTCAGATAATTCGTCGATAACCTGCTCCGGGGACAGATATTTCTCATGTTGGAAAAACGACATAACATCAGCCGGGTATTCTGATTTGACCTTTTCCTTTTGGAAATCCACCATCAACTCGTAGGTCTTCTCCAGGCTACTGACGAAATAAGGATGATCCAGGCTCCAAATCACCGCATCGTTGCGGATCAACTTAAAGAAGGAGGACCATTCTTCGACGCTGACTTTTTCCTGGATATCGGGGACGATCGAGATATAATCCACCTTTTTACGTGATAATTGGGACTCCGGATCAAATAACCGGATGCTTTCGATCTCCGTGTCAAACAATTCCACACGATAAGGCCAATCATTGCCGTACGTAAATATATCCACGATGCCCCCACGGATCGAAAATTCACCAGGTTCGTAAACGAAATCCACGTGCCGATATCCGTATTCGATGAGTTCGCTCATCAACAAATCAGCATCCATCTCCTCACCGATTTTGAGGTCGATTCGATTGGCATGCAGAACCTCCGGGGAAACAATTTTTTCGATCAATGCTTCCGGATAGGTCACGATGATGTGATTCCGGTTTCTATCGCTGAAAATTTGATTTGCCGTTTCGGTTTTGAGGAGGAGATTGTTCCGATCAATGCGGGAAAAATTACGGGGCTGCTTAAAACTATCCGGCAAAAAATGAATGGGCTTCCCGGGCAATAAAGATTCCAATGTATTGAATTGATACGCAGCTTCTTCTTTATCCCCGCACAATACCACATAATGCTTCCGTTGGTTTTCATAGGTGGCAGCGATGAGTACACTTTTACTACTCCCCACCGCTGACCGTATCCCGATACTGCCCACCACACCGCTTTCGATGCGCTCGTTGATTGAATGTACGATCCCGCTATCCTGATAGCGTTTCAAAAATTTATCTAAATTCTCCACATTTGGTTCTTGTCTGAACAATCTGTTACCAAAACCCGATTCCTTAAAAATAGTTCAGCCCTCAAAATGACCAGGAATGAGTAGATGGTCGATGGATGGATGTTACAACCCATCGAAAACGTACAAAAATAATACTTCTGAAACAGGAACCTATAAACTTTTTGATTTACGTGCAGAAACTGTAGGTAAAAGGTCCTTATTTATCGTGTTGCATTTGCGTCGAAACCGCGATCCTGTTCCACACGTTGATCACGCCCACCTGCATGATGATCTGGGCGATTTCAAGGTCGGTAAAATGGCGCTTTGCTTCTTCATAAGACCTCCGGGTCAACCCCTGGTCGGCAATCAGGGTGATTTCATCCGTCATTTTCAAAGCTGCTTTTTCTGCCTCGTTAAAAAGAGGGGATTCCCACCAGGCGCTTATGGCAAAAATCCGTCTGGGGGTTTCTCCATGTTCCATCGCTTCTTTGGTGTGTAAATCGATGCAATACGCACATCCGTTGATTTGAGATGCCCTTATTTTGATCAATTCCCGCAGTTTTTTATCCAGTCCGGTTCCATTCAGGTATTTTTCCATTCCATGCATGGCCTTATAAGCTGCTGGATCGAGTTCACTGATTCGTATTCTTTTTTTGTCCACTTATGTATCTGTTTTGGTCGACCTACAATGTACAATACCTTTGACCACAATTCCAACCTACGGATGCAAAATCTGTCTTCAAATATGCCACACTTCCCGCCCCAACTAATCCGACGAACAATTATCCCACTCATTTATGGATATCCCGGTCGATCTGCCTATTTTGCGGGGATAAATACTTCAAAATCATGCGTAATAAATACCACGGTAAACTTTTGTTGTTTGGCGAGTATCTCGTTCTCAATCAGGGGGCAGCTCTGGCTCTTCCGGAACCGAGATATTCGGTGAGCTGGGATTGTCAGGAAACCCCGGATGAGGAATTGATTCAATACGGTGAATACCTGGAAAGCCAAAAGCGACTGGGCGATTATCTTAAATTGCCCTTACTGCTCAAACATCTAAAAGGAGGGTGGCAACTCGTGTCCAATGTGCCCAGACATAAAGGATTGGGAAGTTCGGCCACGATCGTCGCTGCAGTGTACGACAGATATAAGTCGAAAAAGGACGATGAAATTTCCATGGAGGAATTGCAGGAAGTTTTTGCTGTTATGGAAGACTTCATGCACGGGAAAAGTTCAGGATTTGATCCCCTACCGATTTATTTCGACCAACCGATATTGCGAAAGAACAACCAATCAGTACGGGTATACAATCCCCTGCCCTGCCTGGACAGATGGTCGATCGAACTGATCGACAGCGGAGAAGAACGGACAGACAGCAAAGGCATCCAGCGTTATCTGGACCGTCTGGAGAAAGATAAATCATTCTCGGACAAAATCGAAACGCTGACCAAGGTGAACAACAAACTGGTGGAGGCGGTCATTAAAAACGAACACCGGATAGCCGAAAACTTGCTGAGAACCTTTTCAGAAAATCAACTGATCCTTTTTGCAGATTGGATCCCTGCCAACATCCAAAAATTATGGAACGAAAATCAGGACGATAATTCTGTCATCAAAATGCTCGGGGCAGGGGGAGGAGGTTATTTTTTGAAAATAAAATTTGAGGGATAGGCAGATCAGGCGGCCTCCGAAGTAAGGGATGAGGTTGAAGTTAAAATAACGGGATACAAGAGGAGGGTCGGTGCGACTACCACAATTTTTTCAACAGTTCGTAGGATTTGATTTCCTGAGAAGCGTGGCTGTGATACCGAATATAATCGATCATACCGTCGGTTAGTTTTTGCCGGAGATCTCTTCTCATGGTCAACGACGGAATATCGCTCAAAGGTAAACGCAGGATTTTTTGGAACAACGCACTTTCCTCGTGATCGATGGTCATGGGGTGCGGAGGCATGACCGGGCTAAAATCTCCGGATTTTATATCAAAATAAACCGGTCCTTGCAAATCCTCCCCTTTCGGACCAAAACCCAGCTCCACGGACAAATGCGCCAGAAAATGAACCAAAAGATTAGCGGTTTTTTCCTCTCTGTCCAGGGCAATGAAATACGATGAAATGAGCTGATAAAGCGAAGGATGGGTATCGTACGGATGTACAATTTTCTTAATAACCTCACACATACACAAAGCCGTATTTCCACGGATCACATCAAAAGGTGTTCGGTCCAGTTGAGTTCCTATGCTGGCTTCCTTGATCCGCCACAACCGATGAACATCCTGCTCATAAAATATCAGGTTTAATTCGTACCCGGGCGTAAAAACCACCGGGGAGATAACCGGTTTGGTTTTTCGTACCCCGGAGACGATAAATCCGGCTAACCCATGACTCTCGGTAAAAATGTCGACGATCATACTCGATTCCCGATAGTTCATACGACGGATTACAATACCCCTGGTTTGAACGATTCGGGCCACGTCTCAATTTTTATCCAGCGCAATTCGTACGCGGGCTCCTTCGATCAATTCCACTTCCTGCCCATTGTCGACAGGAAGGACGGTTAATTCATCCGCCAACACCTCTTGCATGATGTACGATCCAAATTTATCCACAGCGGGATTCACCATTTCGTGCGGACTCAGAGTAACCCGGATTCGATCCGTCACCTCAAAATCAGCGTCTTTTCTCAGATTTTGAATCCGATTGACCAATTCGCGGGCAATCCCTTCGGAAAGGAGATCCGAATCCAAATGAATATCCAGTGCGACAGTGATTTCATCATCCTTGGCGACCATCCACCCTTCGATGTCATCCGATCCTATAACAAAATCTTCCAAACCGAGTTCGTACACGCGGTCCTCGATTTCCAACTGATAGGTTCCTGTATTTTCGATCTGGGAAATTTCTTTCTGGCCTAATTGGCTGATCGCCGCTGCACCTGCTTTCATATCTTTGCCCAGACGCCGCCCCAGCGTTTTAAAATTGGGCTTGATGTTTTTCTTGATAATTCCTTCCGTATCGGTTACGTACTCGATCCCCTTGACATTCACTTCTGCCTTGATCAGATCTTCCACCGCCCGGACCTGCTTTTCAAATCCCGGATTCAACACCGGCAGGATGATTTTACGGAGTGGTTGGCGCACCCGTATTTGTTCTTTTTTACGCAGCGAAAGCACCAGGCTACTAATCCTTTTGGCATAGTCCATCCGCTCCTCCAACCCCTTATCAATCCGACTTTCATCCACATTCGGAATCAGACTGAGATGAACCGATTCGTGGGATTCCTGGCGGGTGACATCATTGAGGTTTTTATAAAGCCAGTCTGCAAAAAATGGAGCGATGGGTGCCATGAGTTTCGCAATGGTGATCTGACATTCGTACAGGGTCTGATACGCCGCGATTTTATCCGTACCATATTCACCTTTCCAAAAACGACGGCGGCACAAACGGACGTACCAGTTGGACAAATGATCATCCACGAAATTTACAATCCGCCGGGCAGCCTGCATCGGTTCGTAGTCCGCATAAAATCCATCCACTTCCTGAATAAGCGTATTAAGACTGGACAAAATCCATTGGTCGATCTCCGGCCTTTCTGTATGCGGTATATCAGTTTCTCTATACGTAAAGCGATCGATATTCGCATAGAGGGAAAAGAAGGAATATATATTGTACATGGTCCCAAAAAACTTCCGGTTGACTTCGTCGATCCCGGCAGGATCAAACCGGAGATTGTCCCAGGGCTGCGCGTTTGAAATCATATACCACCGGGTGGCATCGGCTCCTTTTTCCTCCAATGTTTCAAACGGATCAACAGCATTACCATGTCGTTTGGACATTTTCTGCCCGTTCTTATCGAGGACGAGCCCGGTGGAAATGACATTGCGAAATGCTACGCTGTCAAACAACATTCCCGCGATGGCGTGCAGGGTAAAAAACCAGCCGCGGGTCTGATCCACGCCTTCCGAAATAAAATCAGCGGGGTAATTTTTCTTGAACTTTTCCTGGTTTTCAAATGGATAGTGCCATTGGGCATAAGGCATGGCGCCACTATCAAACCACACATCGATCAGATCGGTCTCCCGGTACATTTTTTGCCCCTCGTCTGAAACCAGGATAACTTCATCGATATAAGGCCGATGAAGGTCTTCCGGGACTTTTTGCTCCAATCCCAGCGTAGTGTTCGCTTTTTCGATTTCCTGCCGGAGTTCTTCGACGCTTCCGATGCACTTTTCCGTTTGTCCATCTTCTGTCCTCCAGATCGGAAGAGGGATACCCCAAAATCGAGATCGGGACAAATTCCAGTCCTGTAGGTTTTCGAGCCAATTCCCAAACCGTCCTTCACCGGTAGATCGTGGTTTCCAATTGATGGTCTTGTTGAGTTCCACCAACCGGTCCTTCATCGCAGTGGAACGAATGAACCATGAATCGAGCGGATAATACAGGATAGGTTTGTCCGTCCTCCAGCAATGCGGATAGCTGTGGACGTATTTTTGTACATTAAAAGCTTTGTTTTCCTTTTTGAGTTTGATCGCGATATCGACATCCACGGGCTGGAACTGATCACCCTGGTCCTGATAATCTTTCACATAACGCCCCCCAAATTCTCCTACTTCATCGATAAATTTTCCTTTTTTATCCACAAGAGTTAGCGATCCGATCCCATATTTCATCGCGACCCGCCTATCATCCGCACCGAAGGAAGGCGCAATATGAACAATCCCTGTACCATCTTCTATGGTTACAAAACCGTCCACCAAAACCCGGAATGCATCACCGTCTTCGGGCTGGACATAGGGCAAAAGCTGAAGGTACCTGATGGATTCAAAGGTTTTCCCTTTCCAGGAATTTTCCTTTTTCCATGGAATGACTTTGTCGCCGACCTGAAAGGACTCAATATCCCCCTCTTCTCCGTCAGCAGAAAACCATTTACTGACCAGGCCTTCGGCCAGGATAACCCGGATCGGAATTCCGGTGTAGGGGTTCACCGTATGAATTCGAACATAGGTAAAATCAGGTCCCACGGCCAGGGCGGTATTGGATGGAAGTGTCCAGGGGGTAGTCGTCCAGGCCAGGAAAAACAGCGCGTCATCTCCATCGGCACCGTCCCATAAAAATTCAGATTTCTCATCCCGCACTACCTCAAATTGAGCCACCAGGGAGGTGTCGGTTACATCCCGGTATGCCCCCGGCATATTGAGCTCGTGGGTTGAAAGACCAGTGCCCGCCCCGGGGCTGTATGGCTGGATCGTATACCCTTTATAAAGTAGATTTTTATCATAAAAATTTTGGAGCAGGTGCCACACCGACTCAATATATTCGTTTTTGAATGTGATATAGGGGTCATCGAGATCGACCCAGTAGCCCATTTTGATGGTGAGGTCATCCCACATATTTTTATACTTCATGACCGTCTCCCGGCACCGCTGGTTGTATTCCGCCACCGAAATTTTGGTTCCGATATCATCTTTGGTAATCCCCAGTTCTTTTTCGACCTGCAATTCTACCGGAAGTCCGTGCGTATCCCAACCACCTTTACGCTCCACTCTTTTGCCCTTCATCGAGTGATACCGACAAATGATATCCTTAATGGCACGGGCCATTACATGATGAATCCCTGGCTGACCATTGGCCGAAGGCGGGCCTTCATAAAATACAAACGCATTCTCCGGATCTCGACCGTCTACACTTTTTTCAAATATCTTCTCCTCTTGCCAAAACTGGAGAATGGTTCGATCGATTTCGGGTAGATGGAGCTGGTCGTATTCCCTGTACATATCTTTTCCGTTTTTGAAGGGGCAAAGATACTGAAAAGCTGCCAATAATAAAGAGGAAGAGACTGCATTGTCCTGCCCCCGAATCCTCTATACCGACGGGTTATCACTCCTTCTCCCGCCAACTCCACCCTTCGATTGTCCGGAGGGCAGGCTTCATCATCAGTTTACCAGGGTCCCCGTCATGGACAGTTTTCCTATTCCGGTCTGACAATAAATATTTTGAAAACCCTGATGTCGATTTAAAAGCCTTTCTCTCTCCGACTCTTTTCAAACAATCGAAATGACAGCGATACCTGATGGCTTCCACTGTCAAAGTAGAGCCGCTCCCAGGTATAATCCAGGCGAAAAACCTTGATCTTTAAACCAAACCCCACAGCCACCCCTTCCAGGGAACGGATGGCCGGAATGCCCAATTGCTGATTTCTCCAGTGATCGTAAGAAAACCGCAGCCACACATTTCCGGGTTGACCAAATTGGAATTCGCCTCCTATGACCATATGTCGCAGAAGTTCATTGGCCAGATCCCGAATTCGGGATTCCCGCGGAGGATCCTGATTGATGTTTTGGTCTCCATCCAAAAACGGATTTTGATACTCCATCCGATTCCACAGATTGAGTTTTTGCATGCGCAGAAAAAACGTAAATGGTAAATGATCGAGACTGCGCCGCCAATATGCTGAAACATCAAGGGGGAGGGAATGCCTGTCGGATTCAAATGGAACAATTTCGTAACCCAAATGGGAAATGGTTAACCCAAAACTATTTTTCTCATTCGTAGAATAGATCCCTCCGATTGTAAAATGGAGGAGATGAGAATCATAAAAATCGATTGTGCGCCAGTCATAATTTAAGCCCAGGCCAATGGAAAACGATTCACTCAGTTTTCGGCGGGTAGCGATGTCCAGCCCTGTAACGAATGCATTGAATTCTCCCCCGGCGTTGCCCTCCACGTCAAACCGTAGATTTTGCCCAAAGGAGGTTCTGGACAAACCCACCACAACGGGCCAAACAGAATCCCGGGATACCAGTCCCTGCAATGCATACGATCGGATATCACCCGGGAAAAACGAAGAGTGAACAGTTGCATTTGCCCAGGATGACGGCGAAAAATTGGCCGGATTAACTGACCAGGAATCGATATCCCCGTGTAATTCCGCCCCATTTGCCTCGCTCAATCCAACATTTCGGGCACCCATCCCGGATATAAATGTTCCAAATCCATCGTAAGGATTTTGTTGGGCAGTAACCGTCGATGCCGTTACCACCATTAGAAATACGGGAATGAGGAGCCGGTTGAGCATAAAAAAAAGACTGTTCCTGGAAATTAAGAACAGTCCAATATATCGTTTTAATATGTTTGAGTATCTTTTTTTGGGATCCTCGATTTCTGTATCATGCTTCATCGATGATTTGGAAATATTATCGGTGGTCTAAAATTTTTATATCATAGCATACCACCGAAGCACATTTCGCCAACCATCCCGACTTTGCATGAACGCTGTCACATCATTAGAACCCGAAATATTGGATTTCGGACTTTAATAAAATTCCGACCGATTGTCCACTATTTTGGCTTGTTCTTTCAGCGACGAGATCAAAGCTCCTGACACTTGTTGTGCCATTTGGGAAGCAGTGTTCTGTTGAACGGTCGTAAAATCTGATGTGCTTATATTTTGCCTGCTAAACGGTGAAGCGACAAAGACTCCGGTATTTCCCACTACCGGGGGAGTTACATTGTTATTGGTGGTATGTTTAATCGCTGCCACCAACGCAGGTTCCTCACCAATCCCTTCGATCACATCCGTGGCGAAAGTCACACCAAATGCGGTATCAACTTTCACTTGATATTGGTCAGCGATCGCCCTGAGATTGGTTTGGGTGATTTCGTTGGCGATCTGTTCCCCTTTGAGCTGGTCGAGGACCAGTTGTTCCACGTTGAGTCGAACGCTCTCCGGATCCGGATAACCTTCGGGACGTGATTCACTCAGTCCCACGATCACATATTTATCGTTATAAAAGAACTGTGGATTTTGGTAGATGTATACTACAGAGGAAAGATCTCCTTCATTGGTATTGTTTGCAAATGACCATCGGATGATATCCCGACTGACGCTGCCACCTCCAAAATTTGCGAACAGAAAATCATTCTCCTGTACTGGTTCCGCCCTTTGAAGTCGGTATTGTGGATAGTCGACCAGCGTTTCCCTTAAACCATCCAGGGTTCGGGAGGAAGAAACAATGTTCTGGGCTACATTATAAAGAGAATCCTGCGTGCGCTGACTCGGAACAAAACGTTTGCTTACTGTAGCGAGTTGAACACCTTCTTCATTAGTCAAATATTTCTTATCGAGGACTTCGACCAAATGTACGCCAAACTGGGTGGCGATGGTATTCAATTCTCCGACTTCAGCCTGGTAGAAGATCAAATCGTTGAAAGGTTGAACCATTTGTCCCTGGGCAGCGTATCCCAATTCCCCTCCATTGGGCGCCGAAGGGCCCATGCTATGCGCTCGTGCCAGAGAATCAAAGCTTATTTCTCCGGATTCGATGATCGCTTTGAGGCTATCGGCTTTGCGGAATCCGTCAATCAGATCCTGCTGTGTTTCAGCGGTAAAGAGGATATGACGCGATCGTACGGAATCAGGAATCACCTGTCTGTTGATTATTTTTGTCACCGACACATTCCCACCGACGGTATAAGGCCCGATGAGTGACCCCACGGGTTTGGAAAATGCCGAATCCGCAATGATGGCAGGAAGATCTTCCTTGTATTGATATGCACTTAGGAAGGTACCCTCGTTGTTTTGGATAAAAGTCGTGTCGTTGTCGGTCTGGGCAAATTGTGTCTTGAGGTCTCGAATTTGATTCATAACTTCCGTCGAATCCTGACCGGTAGGTTCAACGGTAACCACCATATATTCGAGTATGTTGGATTTTTCTTCATTATAATACACAGATTTGTTTTTCTTCATGTAATCCATGATCTGATTGCTGGTTACCTGAAGGTCGGCATTGCTGGCTTTGTCAAATGGTATTTTGACGTATGCGATGTTGGCGGCCGTATTTTGGTCGTTCATGAGGCGTTCGACCATCCATGATGGAGTATGAAAGGCTTGCGCAACAATGTTTTGAACTTTTGCCTGTGTACGGTCTGTGATGATTTCCTTCTCCTGCCATGCCCAAAACCGTCTGGTCTCTTCCGGCATTGCTCCCGACTGGATTTGTTGCCGAATGTTATTCAACTGCTGAAAATCAATCTGACCGGTTTGAGGATTGGCAAAACGTTGTTGAATCACGGGACTGATGTTGTTCCCGAATTGGAGGTTCAGCAATTCTTCTTTTCCGACTTTGACCCCATTGGCCTGAGCTTCTGAATCGAAAAGGTGTTTATTCAAATAATAATTCCAGAGAAAGTTGCGTCGGGAATAAAGGTCGGCACCACCCCCTGCATAAACAGCTTCTTCATGAGCCATAAATTCCCGGTAATCCACCTCTTCGCCATTGATCTCTCCGATGGTCATATTGCCCAGTCCCATTTGACTGCTTTGGCCGACCATATCCATGATCAAGAATGCCGCCAATGCCAAACCAATCATCACGAACAGCAACCAACTATTTTTTCGAATTGTCCCAATCAAGGCCATACTCTATACTAATTTTTCGGTGTAGTCATTTAAAATATTAAACTGCCAGTTTTCACGAAGATCGCTAAAAAGGCTACAGATTCCAAAACGTCTTCTACATTTAAAAAGATGCGCAAAGGTATAAAAAATCACTATTAGACGCTACGATGATCGGAAATAAGTTTATAATCGGGTCGATTCCAGATGTTTCCGGGCTTCTTCCAGGGCTTCATAGAATTCTTCTCCATATCCACGGATGATAGCATCCTTCAAAAAATGGATGACAGGCAAACCCAATTGATGCCCTTGTTTGACGGCGGGCTGGCATATGCTCCATTCGTCAAAATTGAGTGCAGTGAAGCCGATATGGCGATTGCGGGTTACACGGATGGGGTAAAGTTCACAACTCAACGGTTTTTTAAATTCAATCAGCCCGGCACGATATTGCTTTTCGATCCCACAGTACACGATACCTTGCTCATCAATTACGGCAAATGCACAGGTTCCGTCTGCGCGTAGGGTCGTACCGTGATCGTTCATGCCTGGATAATACGTATCCACTCCCTGTTCCTGGATCGCCTTTCTGGATTCGTCATCCAAAACAGGAAGAACTTTAGCAGAAATCTCCTGCAAAACCTCCCGTTCTTCAGGCTCCAAGGGCGCCCCAAACTCACCCTCCACGCAACAAGCACCATGGCACGCTGCCAGGTCACAACAAAACTTTTTCTCCAGCAAGTCATCACTGACCAGAATATCATTTATCAGAAACATGACAATTCTATAATTGTAATTCGGTAATTTATATTGTATCTTCGCCCTGAACAAATCAGGTAGTGTGGCAGCACCCATTACACACTTGGTTCGCTACCCGAATTTTTGTTCCAGCACCACAATGGGATGCTGATGTTAGCCGGCTGTGGTATTAAACCAGTTTTTTTGCTGTGCCATCCATTGCTTCGACTACGACCACCATGATCACTGTAATTGCCCAATCGTGATCGTCCCCATGCGGGGTATATGGTGAAAGGGCATTATTTTTTAAAGTTTAAAATTCGAATTATCCTGATGAAGGAATTGAAATCGTTATTTCAAGACAAAACCACACAGGTTCAAAAAGAACTCAAAGATATATTAAAAAACCATGGAGACCTAAAGGTTGATACTGTCGTAATTCGACAGGTGCTGGGAGGTATGCGGGGAATTAAAAGTATGTTTTCAGAAACCTCACTGCTCGACCCGATGGATGGGATCAAATTTCGCGGGTATAGCATCCCTCAGCTAAGGGATGAACTTCCCAAACCGGATCAGGGCGAAGAGCCTTTGCCTGAAGGCTTGTTCTGGCTGATGTTGACCGGCGAAATCCCCACCAAAAACCAGGTGGAGGGGTTGGCAAATGAATGGGAAAAGAGAAGTCGCGTTCCCGAGCACACCTACAAAATACTGGATGCCCTGCCACGCACTACGCATCCCATGACACAATTTAGTATAGCGATCGCTTCCATGCAGACCGAAAGTCTCTTTGCCCAAAAATACGCTGAAGGAATTGCTAAAACTGAATACTGGGATCCCATGTACGAAGATGTGATGGATCTCATCGCCAAACTCCCACCCGTAGCGGCTTATATATACCGCAGGGTGTACCACGATGATGATCACATCCAGGCCGATGAATCTCTGGACTGGGCTGCCAATTTCGCCCAAATGCTGGGAAATAGCGACCCGCAGTTTCAAGATTTAATGCGCCTGTACCTGACCATACATGCCGATCACGAAGGTGGAAATGCAAGTGCCCATACGACTCACCTCGTGGGATCTACCCTCAGCGATGCGTATTATTCCCTTTCTGCAGGGATGAATGCGCTGGCCGGCCCCCTCCACGGACTGGCTAACCAGGAAGTGATCAAATTTATATTTTCGATGTTGGACGAAATCGGCACCCAAACACCGACCGATGATCAGGTAAAAGATTTCATCAACAAAACCCTCGACGAAGGGCGGGTAATCCCGGGCTATGGTCATGCGGTGCTTCGTCAGCCCGATCCCCGGTTTATCGCTCAGAAAAATTTTGCTGAAAAACATCTTCAGGAGGACCCGCTGATTCAGGTGGTATGGCAGTTGTTCCGACTCGTTCCGGATATTTTAGAGGGATTGGGCAAAGTCAAAAACCCATGGCCAAATGTGGATGCGCATTCCGGTGCTATTCTGGTTCATTACGGCATCAAGGAATATAACTTTTACACCGTTATATTTGGTGTTTCCAGAGCGTTGGGTGTTTTATCCAATCTGTGCTGGTCCCGTGCGCTGGGTCTGCCACTGGAACGCCCCAAATCTGTTAATCTCGAATGGATAAAAAATTATATCAAACAAAAAACCAACTGATGAATACACCTGATGACCTAAGATACAGCCAGGAACACGAATGGGTACGAAAACTTGACGATGGGGACGAAGTACTCGTCGGAATTACGGATTTTGCCCAGTCGGAGCTGGGGGATATCGTCTATGTAGAAGTCGAAACGGTTGGAAGTGAACTGAGTAAAGATGAGGTATTCGGCACCATTGAAGCCGTGAAGACCACTTCAGATCTTCATATGCCCGTAAGCGGGGAAATTGTCGAATTCAATCCCGCCATTGACGAAAATGAGGGTGACCAGCCCGAACTTGTCAATGAATCACCCTATGACAAAGGATGGATCATCAAGGTCCGTATGACCTCGCCTGAGGAATACGATTCCCTGATGACCGCCGAAGATTATGAAGCAATGGTTTCCTGATCCCACCCAGGAAATACAAAAAAATCCGGAATGTCATACACCAAAATTCCCTTTGGGCACATCTAATAATTGAGTGAGTGAGACAATTGAACTGGAAATGGATTTGGATCGTATGGCTTATTGTTGTATGTTTTTTATCCCTGATGCCTTCCGGTTCATCAGTAAACCAAAAGTGGTTGAGTTGGCCGCACATCGATAAAATTGCACATGGTATCATGTATGCTATATTGAGTTTTACCATGCTCAAATTTTTGCAAAAAACGAGTGTCCGTCAACCGATTATATATGTGGTTTTGTTTTGCATTGTGTTGGGGGTATGCATTGAATTCCTCCAAAGTTCAAAATTAATAAACCGGAATTTTGAAATTGCTGATATTATTGCTAATATTATTGGCACTTTCGCAGGAATTATAATAACTAAGTTTTTAAACAGCTAAGACATGTTAGACAACGTAAATGTTAGTGGGGACGCCCTTGTATGGGGGATAGCTGGGATATTCATCTTTATCGTAGCCTTGATTGTGATTGCGCAGATTATTATCCGCCGTCGAAGCAGTCAAGACCTGACTGCCAAGTATCAGGATCACGATTGGAAGAGTCCGCTAGAAGCCCGGGCAAAATATCCCGATGTGGATGTTTTCCGCCTGTCCTTGCCCTTCTTATTGTTGGGTGGTGTCGTAGCTTTGGCGATTACCTGGTTGAGTTTTAACTACACCCAGGCTGATGCGTCGATATATATCCCGGATAATGCACTTGATGTACCGGATGATATCGAAATCGAACCGCCAAGGACTGCAGAACCTCCACCTCCACCTCCACCTCCGCCACCACCGGTGATCGAAGAGGTTCCGGAGGAATTGATCGAAGAGGATGACATTGTGGAATTCGTGGACCAATCGGTTGAGGAAGAAACAATAGTGGAAGCTCCTGTTGTCGAGGAAGCACCTCCTCCGCCTCCGCCACCGCCGCCACCACCACCAGCTCCCAAAGAGGAAGAAATCTTTAGGGTAGTGGAACAAATGCCTCGATTCCCGGGATGTGAAGACATCGCTGGTTCGCAGGACGAAAAGAAAGCTTGTGCTGATCAAAAGATGCTCGAGTTCTTGTATGGAAACATCAAATACCCTGCAATCGCACGTGAAAACGGGATCGAAGGAAACGTCGTCGTTAGTTTCGTCGTTGAAACTGATGGATCGATTTCCGACCCAAAAATCATTAGAGATCCGGGGGCCGGTCTGGGCGAAGAAGCTCTTCGCGTGGTTGACTTGATGGGAAATTTACCACAGAAATGGACGCCTGGCCAACAGCGAGGCAATCCAGTTCGGGTACAATTTATCCTTCCCGTAAAATTTGAATTGAAAAATTAATTTCAGGGTCTCCTGAAGGTAGAAAATAGATTGGCGACAGAGGCTTTCCTCTGTCGCCTTTTTTGTTTACAGGATAACAATTCTGGCTGGCGCAGAAAGCACGGCGCGGAGTAAAACTTTTCTGCCAGGGAAACATTCGGTGTTTTTTTGGAGCAGAGTATTGGAAGGCGCCTCGAACCCCGTTGGTGGCCGGCACTTTGACACTGCCCGTCACCTGAAATGAGCAGGAGGCCGGGCACGAATTAGGAAGCTTTTTGCCGGGGAGAAGTTCCGCGGGTTTTCCTGGGGTTGGTGGAATTTGGTGAAAGGAACTTCGAAGTCCCTTGGTGGCCTGCACTTTGACAGTGCCCGCCACCTGAAAGGAGCAGGAGGCCCGGCACGAATTACAAGTCCCTTGCCCGGGTAAAATCTCCGTGGTTTTTTTCTGGGCATGGTGGAATGAGGTGAAGAGCTTACGGGGGTGGGTTAAGGTTTGTGTTTGAGTAGCTTTTACCTGTCAGGCTGTCCTTATCTGATGATTCGGAAATAGTTTTCGGCAGTCTATACGCCATCGAGAGGCAAAACGTGGGGATTTTTCCCATTTTAACGACCCCGTCCCAGAATTAGCGTTTAGCGTGATGGAGTAGATTTCCGATCAAGGCTGTAGTGCAATTAAGTGGAGGTTTTAGGTTTATTAAGCTGGCTTTGGATCAATTCGGAGTTAAAGCAGGTCAGTGGTGATGTGCGGCCGATTAAGTGACGAGGTTCCTAATGTTGAGACCGGGAGGACTCCAACAGACTATACAAAACATCCAAACCGCAACCGATAAGTATGTCGTTACTAACCTGTTTATCAAATGGTCATGATATCTTTTTCCTTCGCTTCGATAAATTCATCCACCTTTTGGTAGTAGGATTTCACCAAATCATCGATTGAATTTTCAACCCTCTTACCTGCATCTTCTGGATACCCATCTTTTACTTCCCTTTTGATCACATCCATAGCGTCTTTGCGGACGTTACGAACGCTTACTTTGGTATCTTCACCTAATGCCTTGGCTTGCTTGACCAGAGTCTTTCTCCGCTCTTCTGTCAATGGCGGTACAGGGATACGAATAAATTCTCCGTCATTCATCGGATTATAGCCAAGGTTGGCTTCCACGATGGCACGCTCGATGTCGTTGATAATCTTTTTATCCCAGGGTTGAATCGACAGGGTCCGGGCATCGGCCACCGCGATATTTGCAACTTGATTAATGGGCGTGGGCACGCCATAATAATTTACCATAACCCCTTCGATCATCCCTGGATTTGCTTTCCCAGTTCGTACTTTGACCAATTCAGACTTGAGGTGATTGATCGAATCTTCCATCTTTGATGCGGTCACCTTCTTTAAGTTCTCCATTGTAACTGCCATAACCTAATCTGTATATATTTTTCGGATTTAAAATTCAATCACGGTTGCCCATAAACTGTAGAATCAAAAACAAAAACATAACCAAAGCTGACAAAGCCGCTGCTACGTATGTCATAGCTGCCCATTTGAGCGCATCACGAGCTTTTTCATGCTCAGATCCGGAAACTATGTTGTTTTGATTGAGCCAGGCCAATGCTCGCTTACTGGCGTCAAATTCCACGGGTAAAGTCACCAGCGAGAACAAGGTGGTAACTCCAAATGCCGCAATGGTAATGATCAGCAACGTGCCTCCCAGACTCCCCGCACCCATTCCAAATCCACCCAGGGCAAACAGCAACAAATACTGTTGCAAACCTGATGCCACCTTTACAAAAGGGACTATAGCCGATCTAAATTTAAGGGCAGAATAGGCCGTAGCATGCTGTACAGCATGGCCGCATTCATGCGCAGACACGGCAGCAGCCATCACACTGTGCCCCTGATACACTTCAGGGCTCAGATTGACCGTTTTATTGGCCGGGTTGTAGTGATCGGTCAAAAATCCCTGGGCAGGCAGTACTTTGACATCGTGAATACCATAGTATCGAAGCATAGTTTCAGCCACTTCTTTTCCGGACATCCCCTGAGAAATGGGAACCCGGCTGTATTCATTAAATTTGGCTTTTAAGCGACTGCTCACCCACCATCCAATCAGGGTAAAGATCCCCGCAATCACCATATAACCCATGTATCCTGACATATCTTAACTTTTTAATTTTATACTGTAAATATAGTCGGTTTTTAAACTTCCATCAACACCGACTTGTAATTCCTTTACTTAATACAGTCGAAGCCCACATAAGGTTTGATGACCTCGGGCAAATCGATCTGTGTTTTGGTCTGATTCTTTTCCAATATCGCTGCCATAATCCTGGGAAGTGCCAGAACACTACCGTTCAATGTATGCACCAATTCTGTCTTACCCTCGTCATTGCGGTACCGCATTTTCATCCGATTACTTTGGTAAGTTTCAAAATTGGATACAGAACTGACTTCGAGCCACCGTTTTTGTGCTACAGAATAAACTTCAAAATCATACGTCAGTGCTGAGGTAAATCCCAGATCGCCCCCACACAAACGCACTACGCGATAAGGTAGTTCCAGTTTTTCAAGCAATTTTTTCGTATGATTAACCATCCAGTCCAGCATTTCATACGAATTTTCCGGATGCGAAATCACGACCATTTCTACTTTATCAAATTGGTGCAGCCGATTGAGACCTTTGACATCGGCTCCATAACTTCCAGCCTCTCGACGAAAGCATGGTGAATACGCCGTTAATTTAAAAGGAAGTTTCGCGGCTTCCAGAATCTCATTTCGAAACATATTCGTGAGCGGAACTTCGGAGGTAGGAATCAGATACAGATCGTCCTTCTGCACGTAATACATCTGGCCGTCTTTGTCAGGCAACTGGCCCGTTCCTCTGGCTGAATCAGCATTGACTACGTATGGTGGAATGACCTCCAGGCAACCCGCGGAGACGGCTTCATTCAGAAAAAATTGAATCAATCCCCTCTGCAGGCGGGCGCCCTGACCTTTGTATACAGGAAATCCTGAACCTGTTATTTTGGCTCCAAGCGCCAGATCTACGATATCGTATTTCTCCATCAATTCCCAATGAGGCTTATACCAGTCTTCTGAATCAGTCCCAAAATGATCATGGAGTTCGACCACTTCATTGTCCGACTCATCCTGACCGGCTGGAACAGAATCATGGGGTAGATTGGGCATAGCCAACAAAGCATGCTCCAAATTTGACATCACCGCATCCATCTCTTCCTGAAAAGCAGTAATATCAACCTTCCATTGTCGTACCAGTTCCTTCGCTTCGTTTGCTTCAGAAGTCATTCCCTGCTTATACAAATCGCCAATGGCCCGGGATTGCTCGTTCACCTTTTGAAGCAGTGCATCCGTTTTAGATTGGAGTTCCTTACGCTGGTCATCCAGTTCTATGACCTCCCGAATCATTTGCTCAGCTGTTTCGATCCCCCTTTTTTCCAACGCTGTGATGGCTTTCGGGGTGTTTTCCCTTAAAATTCGTACCTCAACCATAGATTTTCCGCTTCAATTGAAATTTTTTTTGCAAAGATATGGCCCTCTTTAAAAAAAAGACTGTATTTTTGTGACAAGATTACAAAAAATAATCTTTGGGCTGAATTACTCCTAATTAGACAACAAGCAGCAAAATAAGAACAGTTAGTTAAGCCGCTTCGTTTTCCATCAATATTCATTTTTTGGATCAATTTTTAATCGTAATCAAGTAATCTACCTTACTTTATCTACCATTTACCCATCTAAAGAAGTACAATTTTATGTATGACATTTTGCAATTGAATGATATGCTGGTTCCTGAGCTACGGGAATTAGCTGAAAAATTGGGGCTACAAAAGTACAAGCGCCTCAATAAACAAGATCTTATCTATAAAATTCTCGATGCGCAAGCCATCCAAACCGATGCAGTCGAAGCGCTCGATGAAGAAAAAAATTCATCAAAAGATTCCGGTCAATCTCGCTCTGGACACCAAAACAGACCGCAGGAATCCAGTCGTGGTCGACGTGAAAACCACCATGCTGGAAACAGATCAAACAACAGATCGAACGAGCACACCAACCGACCGGACCGGAATAAAAATGAGAATGACCGGCCTGACCGGAATAAAAATGAGAATGACCGGCCGGACCGTAAAGGGAGTGACCATCCCAAATCTGATCGCGGAAAGAATGATCAGAGCAAAAAATCCAACGAGCAAGACAAGAAATCCCAGGAACAGGATAAAAAATCTAAGGAGCAGGATAAAAATCAAAGTGATCATCGATCGGAAGACAATAAACCAAATCAAAAAGATCACCACCGGAACAATAAAAACCAATCTTCCAATAAGAATATAAACAAGGAACAGAATCAAAAAGAAAATAAACCTGCACAAAAAAAGGAAGATCGGTTTGATTTAGATCTTGATGGTGTAATTGATGGCATGGGCGTTTTGGAAATGATGCCCGACGGATACGGTTTCCTTCGATCGGCGGACTTCAACTATATTTCTTCTCCGGATGACGTATATGTCTCGCCTTCACAAATTAAATTGTTTGGCTTACGTACAGGGGACACCATAGAAGGGAGCATCAGACCACCAAAAGATGGTGAAAAATATTTTGCTTTACTTAAGGTAACCAAAATTAACGGACTGGATCCGCGGTTGGTTCGTGAACGGGTGTCATTCGATTATCTGACCCCCTTATTCCCTACAGAAAAATTTAAATTAACCACTTCGCCTACCGGACGGGACATTGGGAACCGCATGATCGACCTGTTTGCCCCGATCGGAAAAGGTCAGCGGGGACTGATCGTCGCACAACCCAAGTCCGGAAAAACATTTCTACTCAAAGACATCGCCAATGCAATCGCGACCAACCATCCCGAATGCTACATGATCGTTCTGCTCATCGATGAGCGCCCGGAAGAGGTGACCGATATGAAACGGAGCGTCCACGCAGAGGTGATCGCATCAACTTTTGACGAACCTGCTGAAAACCACGTAAAGGTAGCCGGTATTGTGCTGGAAAAAGCCAAAAGATTGGTGGAGTCCGGACACGATGTAGTCATTCTTCTGGATTCAATCACACGTCTGGCCCGCGCATACAACACAGTTGCCCCGGCCAGCGGTAAAGTCCTCTCCGGAGGGGTGGAAGCTAACGCCCTGCACAAACCCAAGAAGTTCTTTGGTGCAGCCCGGAATATCGAAAACGGTGGATCGCTGACCATTTTAGCTACAGCCTTGATCGACACAGGTTCCAAAATGGATGGCGTAATCTTCGAAGAGTTTAAGGGAACAGGAAATATGGAACTCCAGCTCGACCGAAGCCTGGCCAACAAACGACTCTACCCTGCCATCGATCTGACCAAATCGGGTACCCGACGGGAAGAATTGCTGCTCGATAAAGAAACGCTCCAGCGTATGTTTATCCTCCGCAATTACCTCGCCGATATGAAACCCGACGAAGCTATGGAACACATCCGCAAATTCATGCTCAACACCAGCAACAACGATGAGTTTTTAGCTTCAATGAACGGATAGTCAATCAAATATTTTGTAACTAAACAAGAAAGTTCTACATTTGTGCTCCCTTTTGAAAAGGGGGCATTCTGTAGTTTTGCATAAATTATAATAGACTGAATCATGAAAAGGACATTTCAGCCATCTCGGAAAAAACGCGCTAACAAGCATGGGTTTCGGGCGAGAATGAGTACCAAGAACGGACGAAAAGTGATCAATAGAAGACGACGAAAAGGAAGGGTAAAACTGTCAGTTTCCAGCGAATTTAGGCTTAAGGCATCCTAAATAAGGGCTTAATGAGGGTTTTGATCGAAAAGCCCCTGCCCTACTCAATTCCCAGAGGAAAAATTTTCCTCGCCCCTCTTCCATACGTTGCAATGAACAATGAACTTCCGTTTTCAATCACACAAAAGACTTAAAGATCCCCAATCGATCAGTTATGTTTTTGAAAACGGAAAAAAATTTCACCACTATCCTCTGCTCTTCCTCACCGCGGGTTTACCTCCGGGGATTGGGCACCCACATCGTGAACATACACCGATCAAAATCGCCTTTAGTGTACCGAAAAAACGCGTTCGGAAAGCTGTTCAGCGGAACAGAATCAAACGAATGATGCGGGAGGCATATCGGCTCCAACAACACAACCATAAGTTTGCCCAGGGTCCGGATATTACTCCACCCTTAGGCGTGATCGCCATTTTCATCGGGAACGAAATGCCGGAATACCCACAGATTTACAAAGCAATGCAACGGTTCCTCCACCGTCTGTGATCAATATTTCCTATTCCTGGCATAATGATTATATTGTGCCTAAATTCAGCCATATGGGAAAACCAGACAATACCAAATACATGCTTTTTCCTTGTCGGACAATCGACCAACGTGAATTTTTTTCCTCCCTTCCATTACGTGGCATGGAGGAATACAGCCACCTATTTTCCGAATGCCAAAATCCATAACCGTGCGACTCAAGAGGCCTGTTCCAGATCAAATATCATTGTATGGCCCTGTCAACCAATCAACAAGATTATTGACCATTGTGCTGTGGGCATTCGTCGGTATCCTGATCTTGCCCATGACTTCATTTACGCAGGTTTATCTGCAGATGGAAAAATTGGGATCCCCCAAAACCCACAAATTTCCGGTCGGTCAGGAAATTAGTTTCAGGTTGGAAGGAAGGGATTATTTTGTCACCGAAGAGATAACCGGGTTCAGGCCTGATGAGCAGTTGATTATTACTGAATCAGAATTGTTTTTTGCCAATCAGATCGCAGAACTAAAACCCGCTGATTATTACCACCGCAAAGGTCGTTTTTTCATCTATCCCCTTTATGCACTTGGAGGATCGGCAACCGCAGCTGGTATCGTCGGTACGATCTACGAACTTAAATTACGACCGGGACTTCTGTTGCCCGGTCCTGTCATTTTTGGACTTGCCTGGCTGCTCCACCGTTGGATAGACCGTCCATATACCACACCCAAATACCGATTTCGCGTAGTCGATCTCCGCATGACCGTGCCAACTGAAGAAAACGAAGATGATCCGCTCCCACGCGAGTGGAATAAACCGTGACTGAGCGAACTGCTGAAGTCACTACCACCTCATTCTCTTAAGCCAGCGAATGTCCCTGCCAAACGGCCGAAGGCCCCAAACGTCCGGGTCGCAAGTGCGAGCAGGACCCAAACGCGAATAAAGCGTAGCGGAATTCGCCCAAACGAATAGGCCGCGCTCGGGGCGGACGATTCCTGGAGCCTGGCGGACTGCATATATCTGAAGATTTGGAATTTGTGGGTCACATGTAGGAACTTTGGTTACCGGTTAAGTACATACCGGATCCCGTATTCGTAACCTTCCAGGCCCAATCCCACGATCACCCCATCGCACACCTCGCTAAAATAGGAATGATGCCGGAAAGACTCACGCTTGTGTACGTTGCTAATGTGAACTTCTACCTTGGGGATCCGTAGATTCGCCAGTGCATCCCGAATCGCAACCGAGGTATGGGTATACGCCCCTCCATTGATCACCAAACCATCTGCCTGGGGACTGTTATCCTGAATGAAATCGATAATCGATCCTTCAGAATTGGACTGAAAATAAACCAGATTAGCTTCGTCACCAAACAAAGTGGTGAGACCCCGGAGGTAATCCTCAAACGAGACCATGCCATAAATTTCCGGTTCCCGGGTACCCAGAAGATTGAGATTGGGCCCGTTGATGATTAAAATCGTTTTTTTACCCATGCTTAATTTGCAACTTCGGATAAGAATTTCAACCGAACCAACTGGATTTCCCTCAACGTAATATCTTCTTCGGCGAGTTCCGTGTAGGCTTCTTCGATTGAATCGGATTCTGAATCCATGTAATAATTGAAAATATCTTCGATGACGTATTCGTCCACATTGGAGTCCAGGTAATAATCGATGTTCAATTTCGTCCCTGAATAAACGATCATTTCCAGCTCCTCGATCAATTCATCCATCGTCAGTCGATTGTTGTTCGCAATATCCTCCAAATCCATTTGTTTATCGATGCCCTGAATGATGGACACCTTGGCTTTGGATTTATTGGCGACCGTTTTGATCACCAATTCATGCGGTCGTTCGATGTCATATTCCTCCACGTAATTTCGAATCAGCTCGAGAAATGGCTCCCCGAACCGCCGGGCTTTCCCCATGCTCACCCCCGATACATTGGCCATGTCTTCTAACGTTAACGGATATAAGGTGGCCATGTCTTCGAGAGAATTGTCCATGAAAATGACATACTTGGGCACATCCAACCGGCGGGCTTCATCTTCCCTCAGTGCCTTCAACTGGTCGAGGAGTATCATATCCAATGCTCCCGGGCCCTGACCCACGATATGTTCCATTTCTTCTTCTTCCATGGACTCAAAACTGCGGTTAATTCCTAGTTTAATCGTTTGCGGATTTTTGATAAAATCCCGGCCCTTATCGGTGAGTTTCAGAACTCCGTATGTTTCAATGTCCTTGCGCAGATACCCTTTGAGAATGGCTTGTCGGAATATCGTATTCCAAAAGTCCACTCCTTTTTCTTTTCCTGACCCAAACCAACGATGTTCGTCCAAAAGAAAACTTTTCAGGGTTTCGTTTTCTTCTCCCATCAGGAAGGTGACCAACATTTTGGAGGTATAGTTTTGCTTGAGGGAGCGAATCACGTCCAGCCCACGCTGCATTTCTTTGGTCACATCGACCTTTTCTACAGGATGCCGGCAGTTATCACACATATTGTTGCACTTATCCACATGATAGGATTCCCCGAAATAGTTGAGCAAAAATGCCCGACGACATTCAGAAGTTTCCGCAAAATCCATCACCTCCTCCAGGAACACCATTCCCATTTCCCTTTCTGCTACAGGTTTGTCCCGCAGAAACTTTTCAAGCTTGCGAATATCTTTGGGCTCATAAAAGGCAATGCAGCGGCCTTCCAGACCGTCCCGGCCAGCCCGGCCGGTCTCCTGGTAATAGTTCTCGATGCTCTTGGGCATATCATAGTGGATCACAAACCGGACATCCGGCTTGTCAATTCCCATCCCAAACGCAATCGTAGCGCATATCACCTTAATTTCCTCTTTTAGAAAAGCATCCTGGGTCTGGGCCCGGGTATTGGCATCCAGCCCTGCGTGATACGGTGCAGCGCTAATCCCATTCATATTGAGTGTATCCGCGATGTTTTGCGTCGTTTTACGATTTTGAACGTAAATGATGCCGGAGGGATGACCCATTTCGTTGATGATCTGGATGATTTCCTTCATCGTTTGCTGCTTCCCCAACTTGGGACGGATATCATAGTACAAATTTACCCGGTTAAAGGACGAGATAAATTTGTTGTAATCCGTCAGATTGAGGTTGCGCACGATATCGCTCTGAACTTTTGGAGTAGCTGTTGCGGTCAATGCCACGATCGGAATATCATCCCCAATCGTGTCCACCATATGCTTGATTTTTCGATACTCCGGTCTGAAATCGTGTCCCCACTCAGATATACAATGCGCTTCATCCACCGCCACGAGCGACACATCGATTTTTTGGAAAAAATTCAGGTACTCTTCCTTGGTCAATGTTTCCGGCGCAACGTAGAGCAGTTTCGTTTTGCCATCGGTGATATCTTCCAGTACCCGGCGGATCTGGGATTTGTTCAACGACGAATTGAGAAAATGCGCGATGTTGTCATCAGAACTGTACCCCCTCAAAAGGTCAACCTGATTTTTCATCAGAGCTATCAACGGAGAAATAATGATTGCGGTACCATCCAAAATCAATGCCGGCAACTGATAGCACAACGATTTTCCTCCTCCTGTTGGCATGATCACGAAGGTATCTTTACCTTGCACGATACTTTGGATGATCTCTTCCTGTTGACCTTTAAATTGATCGAACCCAAAGTACTCTTTCAGCCCAGAATGCAATACTTTTTCGTTAGTAGCTGTTAATGAATCCATTTTCCTAAAATTCCATATATGCTAAAATACCGTTTTTACTTACTCAAATTACCAAATAATCCGTATAATTAAAAATTGATTAACGTGAATAAACATCTCAATATACGAACTATTGCCAGGCAAACCCTGGAAATGGAAATCCATACCCTGGAACAACTTATTCCTACCCTGAACGATGAGTTCGATGAAATTGTTCACCTGATTCATGACAACCCAGGAAAGGTTATTTTTATCGGTGTAGGGAAAAGTGCATTAATCGGACAAAAGGTAGTCGCTACCTTAAATTCGACAGGCACACTGGCTTCTTTTTTACACGCTGGCGATGCAATCCACGGTGATTTGGGAATAATTGAAAAGGAGGATATTGTCGTCTGCTTGTCCAAAAGCGGTCACACCCCTGAAATTAAAGTAATTTTACATATTATCCAAGGTTTCGGAAATAAAATCATTGGAATATCAGCCAACAGAAATTCTTTCCTCCACCAGCAATCGGATTATTTTATTTGGACTCCCGTGGAACGGGAAGCAGATCCGTACAATCTCGTGCCCACCTGCAGCACCATCGCCCAACTCGCGATCGGTGATGCACTGGCCATGTGCCTTGCCAGATTAAGCCAGTTTGAAGAGAAAGATTTTGCCCGAAACCACCCTGGCGGTATGCTTGGAAAGAAATTGTTCACCCGGGTGTTCCACTTGCTCGATTTGCATGAAAAACCGATTGTGTATCCCGATTACGGGATCGATCAGGTCATTATTGAAATGACAGCCAAGAGGCTGGGGGCAACCACCGTACTGGACGACAGGGAAAGGGTTATCGGTATCATCACCGACGGGGATTTGAGGCGTATGTTGTTGAATCAGAAATTCTCCACCTCGATTTCTGCCCGTGACATCATGACCACCAACCCTATAACCATTGATTCCCACGCCAAAGCAACCGAAGCTATTCAAAAAATGCACGAACACAGCATTACCCAGCTCATCGTCATCGATAACGATAAATACCTGGGCATGATTCACCTGCACGATTTGTTAAATGAAGGATTTGGGATAAACTAAATAAACCACAACATGCTCATACCTATCGGAGATGATAATATTGCAGGCGGCGCTCGTCCCATCGTTTCGTACGGTCTTCTGCTGGCCAATATTGCGATTTTTATGTACGAATTCTTGTTAGATGATCGGTCGCTACAGATTTTTGTCAACCAATTTGGAACGATCCCGGTTAACATCCTTCACGGCCGCGATTTGCATACCCTCTTTACGAGCATGTTTCTCCACGGAGGCTGGTCGCACCTGATCGGGAATATGCTTTTTCTGTGGATATTCGGCGATAACGTGGAAGCCGTGTTGGGCAATTTTAAATTTCTATTGTTTTACATCATCGGAGGCTTGATCGCTTCCATTGCGCACGTTTGGATGAATCTTGACAGCGTGATTCCCAGCATCGGAGCCAGTGGCGCCATTTCAGCCGTGTTGGGTGCCTACCTCGTCATGTTTCCCCGCTCCCGAATCAGAATGATTTTCCTGATCTTTTTCGTCACGTTCTATATTTCTGCGATATTTTTCATCGGTTTTTGGTTTATCCAACAGTTTATGTCGGCCTATTATGAGGCCAAACTGGATGTGCAATCCCAGGGCGTAGCGTGGTGGGCCCACATTGGTGGTTTTATTTTCGGCGTGATTTACGGAATATTTTACCGAAGCAAAGCGCGTGAATTCAACTTTGTTCCTGACCCACTGGAACGGGGAAGATGGTAACTCCAGATTCAGGCCTCAACGAAGGGGTGGAGCCTGCGGATTTGGCAGCTTATGCCAAATGTGTCTGTATGGGCAATGAGAAATCCATTTGGTTGTATCGGATCAGGATGTCGGCGAAAACCCGGGAAGATAGGCTAATGTCCGGAATAACGATGACTAAAAGGGAGGCTAAAGTAAGTCTGCTTTGTTATTCTTTCCGAGACCGGGATATGTGAATCAGGATATTTTACACTGAATTGATCAGGATAAAGAGTATATAGGGTGCTTATGTCCTCATTCCTCTTTGCGTTGACCGACCCGCATAGCAAAGAGATGAATCGCGACAAAACAACTCGATCCCAGCGATGTCAATAACGTATTTTCCACCAGGCAACTCAGCATAAAGAGCAGAAACAATACCCCATACATCAATGAGCTTTTTCGAAAAACCCAAAGTCCAATACGGCCCAGGATAAGATTGAGGATGATGAAGCCGATAATCCCCGTACCGGCCAGAAAGGTAATCCACAAATTGTGAGGATATTCGTGGATTCGGATACCATCGCGCTCATAAAACAATAAATGCATGCTCTCGTATATATCCCCCATCCCAATACCCCACCAGGGCGCTGACTTAAACAGTTCCCACCCGATCACGTTGGACTGCCATCGAACCGCATCGGAATAAAACCACCACGAAGTACTGTCATAATGTCGAAAATCATCCAAAAAATACCGCCATTTCTCCCCTATGGTGGGCAAAGTGGCCAACGCTATGATGATCAGGAACCCAAATAAAGCCATGGTGGCATACCCCTGCTTTTGATGAAATTTTGAATTCCAGATAAAAGTGATTATCGTCCCCAGATATAACAACACGAGGCCGGTGCGAACTGCCAGCAAATGGATGCCGATTATAATAAAGATCAAGCCCAGCCCAAACCCCCGGGACTTTGCTGAACCCCAGCGGTGCCGGATCCATTCATCCCATCCGATCACCCCCGCTATTGCCATGAACAAACTGGTCCGGACATGATGGACTGGCATTTCAAACGATCCTCCTTCACGTAACCCTCTCAATACCTCCTCACTGTTCACCAGACTGAACCCAATAAGATAAATGGAAATTGCAATCCCTGCAAATATAAATTGGCGTACGAATAGCTTTTTGCGCTGATGGAACACCTGTGGCCATAAGGCGAATGCCATGGGAATAAAAACATAGGGAAGATTGGTTCTCAGCAAATTGAACCATTGACCGGTATCCCTACTCCAAAATCCAGAGATCAGCAACAAACCATAAAAAGCGAAAAAAGGCCACGAATCCAGCACCGCTTTCCGGTCTATTTGGGCTCCAAAAAACAAAAGTGGAACGGCAAAAAGAATGATCAGTATAGAAGTCATCGCTTCCGAAAAAAACAAACCCCACGGCAACAGGACAATGGAAAATAGCTGGAGATATTGATAAGTAGCTTTGTTTTTAATCACAGCATAATCCATCGTATCACTTTCATGACATTCAATAATATCTTACCTTTGCAAAATTAGAAATAAAACGCATTGAATGGACGCTATTGAGCAGCTTAAAGGATATAGGACAGAGATCGAGGAGGCCAACCCGACTACACTTGACGCATTGGAACTCTTTCGCATTCGGTATCTGGGCTCCAAAAATGTGCTCAAGCCGCTTTTTTCCCAAATCAAAAATATACCTCCTGAACAGCGACGTTTTTTTGGTCAGGAAATCAATGCGGTCAAATCTTTGGCTGAAGAAAAATACGAACACCTTAAATCTCAATTAGCCGAACTCGAACAAAGGGCAAGCGTGCAGGAAATGGACCTGACGCGGCCGGGGTATCCTATGCAACTGGGCAGCAGACATCCGATCAGCCTGGTCATGAACAAAATCATCGACATATTTTCCAGGATTGGATTTGACATCGCCGAAAACAGGGAGATCGAAGATGAATGGCACAACTTTACAGCACTCAATACACCCGAGAACCACCCGGCGCGGGACATGACCGATACGTATTATATCAAAAACGACTGGACGCATATCCTCAGATCCCAAACCAGTACGGTGCAGGTTCATGTCATGGAAAATCAAAAACCACCCATCAGGATTATTTCCCCTGGCCGGGTGTACCGGAACGAAACCGTATCGGCTCGTTCTCACTGCCAGTTCCATCAGGTAGAAGGGTTGTACATCGATGAAAACGTGTCCTTTGTGGACCTCAAAAAAACCCTCCTGTACTTTGCGCGTGAGATGTATGGTGACGATGTACGGATCCGTCTTCGCCCCTCCTTTTTCCCTTTTACCGAACCAAGCGCGGAAATGGATGTATACTGGGGTCTGGAAACAGAAAGCGACTACAGGATCACAAAAGGCACCGGCTGGCTGGAAATTATGGGCTGTGGCATGGTGGACCCCAACGTATTGGTCAACTGTGGCATAGACCCCGATCGTTATACAGGTTTTGCGTTTGGGATGGGTATCGAGCGTCAGGCCATGCGAATGTTTGGGATCCACGATATTCGGTTGTTTTTTGAGAACGATATGCGGTTTTTAAGACAGTTTAAGTCGGTTGTGATATGACACCAGGAATACCAAAGGGAACGCGGGATTTTGGTCCGGCAGAACTATATAAACGAAGGTATATATTCGATACCATACGGAAATATTTTGAATTGTATGGGTACGCACCCATCGAAACCCCCTCGATGGAAAATCTGGATACCCTGATGGGGAAATATGGGGAGGAAGGAGACCAGCTTTTATTCAAAGTGCTGAATAACGGTGATTTTTTAGCCAAAGTTCCCGACCAAATCCTTCGGGATAAGGACAGCAAGAAAGCGACAGAACATTTGGCGAAACGAGGACTGCGGTACGACCTCACGATCCCTTTTGCCCGATATGCGGTGATGCACCGTCATGAAATCAACTTGCCTTTTAAGCGATACCAAATTCAGCCCGTTTGGCGCGCAGATAGGCCCCAAAAAGGTCGGTACCAGGAATTTTATCAGTGCGATGCCGATGTCATCGGTTCCGATTCACTTCAATACGAAGCAGAATGCATATTGCTGTTTGATCAGGTGTTTCATGAATTGGGATTGGAAGTCGACATCCGGATCAACAACCGTAAACTTCTCACTGCCTTGTGTGATCTGATCGAAGCCTCAGACCAGCTATCGGGCATCACCACAGCAATTGACAAGCTGGACAAGATCGGTTGGAATGGTGTCCGTCAAATATTGGAAAATATAGGGCTTCGCTCCGAACAATTACAAGTAGTCGAAAAATATTTAAAAACCGACAACCAGTCGGAGATTCGGCGGATGTTTGAGAACCAGTCCACAGGAGTGGAAGGCATGGATGAAATCGACCAGGTCTTTGATTATCTCAATGGGAAACCCCTTCACAACAAACTGACTTTTGATCCTACGCTGGCACGTGGATTAAGCTACTATACCGGCGCCATTCTGGAGGTCAAATCGACCCAGGTGAAAATGGGAAGTATCGGAGGTGGGGGAAGATATGACAACCTTACAGCGTTGTTTAGCGGTGAAAAACTCGGGGGAATGGGTATTTCATTTGGGGCTGAACGTATTTATGACGTGATGGAAGAACTTCATTTGCTCGATCAGGCTGAAAAAGCAGCGCCAGTATTGATCCTCACCCTGGATGATCAATTTCATGAATATGGGTTTGATATTCTTTGTCAATTGAGGGAAAAGGGGATCCGGGCCGATCTTTACCCGGGAGGTGCCCGGATGAAGAAACAAATGAAGTACGCTGACCGGATCAATGCCCGCTATATTCTGATTCTGGGCTCCGAAGAAATGGAGAACAAAGCCGTATCGATCAAAGATATGCAAACAGGTGATCAAAAAACGGTTCCATTGGCAGAGGTCGTGGAGTTGATTCGGGACAACCAAGATTAGTGCACC
>CALGAA010000390.1 GCA_937952445.1 uncultured Bacteroidota bacterium
GGTTACAAAATATTGCAATTTGCAGGATGTAGTCTGGGACTGGATTATAGGCGAGACCCGGTAGGAGTAAATGTTCATTTAAGGACATGATTCACGTTTGTCCACCCGATTTTGTGATGATGCAGGATTGGTTTTATACCTCATTTTTGTTTGCCATAAAAAACAGCACCACGAATTGTTTCTCTGATCCGGTTCACGTTCATTTTAAAATCGAAGCAATCGCCTCCGACCAAAATTCCATCGGTCAATGGGGGTTCTTCATTGAACAATGTTCACTCTGTGATGGAATCCTGACCGAAGGAACGAACCTCGATGGCCCGGAACGAGGACCTGTAGAAAAGGGGACTTACAGATGGTGGGTCGGTAAAATCGGACACGTTAAAATTTTGGTCCTTGAAATTCAGGCACAGTTTTTGCCAATTACATATTGAATGAAAACCTAATATAATGAAGAATCTTATACTTCTATGCCTATTGCGTCGCATGGTAGGTGCCCCCTTCCATTGTTTAAAATATTTTTTAAAAAATCATCCTCATCGCTTTTTGGAGGTGGTAAATAGAGGATGGCAAAATTCTGGTGGATATACCCTTAGAACTGTAGGATTCACCATTTTATCCTGTGGTGTTCCTTTTATTTTGTGGTCAGATCCATGTCCCAATGATTCAATACCTCCTTTGATTGAAAGCAGAGGAAGTACCTGGGACTGCACAGTTGATGTGTTTGAAGATTCTTACACGAATTTTATCGAGGTGGCGGAAGACAGCGAATGTGGACTACGAACGGTAGAGATAGCAAAATGGAATATCGTGAAAGGGAGTTGTGATGACGAATTTCTGAAACGGTATACGATTGTATGGTATGCAGAAGATTTTGCCGGGAATGTATCCAATTTTGAACAGGAAATTACCATCGTTCGTCCAACATTGGAGGATGTGGAATTTCCGGCCGATACCACGGTCCAATGTCCGGAGGGTGAATTTGAGAATTTTGATCTGTATGGATACCCTACCGTAAATGGCAATAAATTGACAGATATGTGTGGATTTCGGGTAAAATCCAGGATTTTGGATACCATACCTGGCTGGGCAGTGATGGAATGTTTACCTCAGGTGACAAAAGAATGGACGGTTTATGAAAACTGTACGGGGTTGGCACGGATTGATACTCAGACTATTTCTTTGATCGATACAATCCGTCCGATCATAGCCTGCACGGCATTGGAGGATACGGTTACCCTGGCCATTGATTCGGAGACATGTATGGCCTTGTACAGTTTCCCCGAAACGGGAGCGATTGACTTTTGTGCTTCTGACGACGAATTGGATTTCGATTACTATATCGATGGGCAATTAACTGGAAATGAGGTATTGTTGATGGCAGGCGTTTATCAGGGATCCATTGTCGTGCGGGATCCATGTGCCAATGCAGATACCTGTAATTTTGTAATTCGGGTACTGGACCAAACACCCCCGGTAGTCTCCTGCTCTCCGGACACTATTAATTTAGTCGAATTGAGTGCGGGAATTCATATCTCTGATCTTAATATATCGGTTTCGGAATGTACCGGGGAGGCCGATCTGGTATACAGATTTACGGGACAGGGGCTTGAAATGAACGATGCAACTCAGACTTTTACCTGCGATATGGTCAATACTACCGTTGATATTGTTGTGACTGCGACAGATACCAGCGGAAATCAAAGTGAATCTGAAATTTGCGGGATATTTGTCAGGGCTGAGGGTAGTGTGTGCAATTTGGGCAGATCCCATGCTGATAATGGAATTCGTGCCGGTGAACCCGCAGCAAGAAGGGTTTCAAAAGCGTATTTTGATGGACTTAATTTGGTGTTGGAATCTCCCGAAAAGGGCATTAAAAGCGCCAAATTGTATAATCTGGCAGGCCAGCTTATGTGGTCAAAAACATGGGATGATCTCCGTACCAGGATTCAATCCCCTTTGCCGCAGAATATCCAATCCGGCGTGTATATGATTTCTCTGGAATATTCCGATGACCAGAATGAAAATATCAGGATACCCATATTCTGATTCTGTTAGCGGATAGGAGGGTTGTGTTCCAGGTGATAGCCACGAAAAAAAGAATGGCCTGTAATTTTCTTTTATGAGTCTGGTTTGAGGATAACCCACAAGTCTGAGTCCAGGCCAATAATGGATCATTTTTACCTGATAATCTGACCCATACATATCTTTTGAACCTAATATTGCGGGTTACTTTAGGAAGCAAATAGAAATATTTTGCCGGAAAAGTGTTAAATAGTACACATTATAAATATTTTTAATGTATTATTGCATTAGAAACAAGAATATACTAATTATGAAAAAATTGCATATGAATTGATTCTGGACAATCTCCTTGATTGAACCAATGAAAATGTAACCGAAGCTTGTGCCGAAAACTACGAATATTTCACCTGCATAAGCTTCTCATTACAAATGCAGATTGAACGCTGATTGCAAGCAGTGGTTCCCTGTGCGTTGGTGAAAACGAGGGTTATTATTTTAATTTATTACAAAACAAAAGGTCTCATGATGAAAACTATTACCCAAAGAATAGTGCCCTGGAGAGGTATGCACTATTTGATCGGAATGTGCATGCTCATAGCAGGCATGGCCATTCCCCAAAAAGCCCTCTCACAGAATTGCATTGATTTGATGAAAGCGGAGTGTGAAAACACGCCGATTATCGTTCAATTGAACAATTCCAATGAATTTGAGCTCACTCTGTTCGGAGATTTCTTTGAGAGCACCATTGAGGATTGTGATCCCAGCCAGTTTATGATCACCATTCGTCATTCAGATACTATTGTAACGAATGAAGGCTCAGCTCCTGATTTTTTGAATACCAATGGATGTGATTATGTAGGTAAAACTCTGGTCGCCCAATTGACAACGAACAATGGAAGTTCAATGGTCGATGTGTGCACGCGGCAAGTAATATTATTACCGCGCATTATTTGTACTGATACGGTTCTTTATTGCAATCATCCTGTATTTGAAAGTACCTTGGATGACACGGTTTTACCCTTGCAATTTAGCTGCGATTCCTTTGATATATCCACCCTGGATATACAGATCATAGATGAATTTTGGAATGACATGATGTCGATGGATACCCTCTTCCGTATCTGGGAGGTGACATCCAATAATGGTAAAGCTAGCGTTACCTGTACAGATACAATTACAAGAGAGGCCATCCCAGCCGAGAATATCATTTTTCCTGCCGACGACACCGTTTTTTGTAACCTGTGGGACGGGAATCCACCGTCCCCTCTATTATCCGGGTTGCCATATCTCATTGATGCCGAATCGGGAGATACCATTTATCTGGAGCCAGGCGAAATTACCCATTGTGTGACGGTCTCGTATACGGACGAGGCCTGGGGACGATTTGACTGTGAAATGGAGAAATACATCCGCGAATGGAAAATTCGAACCCAGGACGGAATGGAGACTGGTACTCAGATGATCACCGTTTTGGATACAAATCCACCTTTGGCAGAATTTTTGTTTACTCCGATCGATTCCCTGGAAACGGTGATCGATGGCGATACGTTGAATGTACCCGTTTATCAAGTGTCTACCGGTAGCCATGGATGTGAATCGGATGGAAACATTCCGGTATTGTATGCAACGGATGATTGTGCGGGAGTAGCGAAAGTTTCCGCCTCCGTCACCGATGCCAATAACATTACCTACAATTTGACCAACGGGGGGCCGTTTATGGGTTTCGAGGAAGGAAAATACCTGGTCACCTATAATGTGGCTGACTCGTGTTGGAATGAAGCCCAGTACTATGTATGGGTGCAGGTAAAAGATCATGTGAATCCTGTGATACTGCTGGGAGATCAGTATAACATTTCGATGTCCGGCGAAGTCACCTGGCTCGACTTGGAAGAGTTTGTTTCCCATCACGTTACTGACAACTGTGGCCTGGAATTGGTCGTGGGGCGTCGGGTAGGTGATCATGCAACCGCTTGTGGCGCTGCTGATTCTACCTCACAGGTGGGAATGTATCGCCAAAAATATCAAATGTGGCTGGAGAATGATGGATGGAATTGTACCGATCTGGTGGACGTGGATTCCGGTTGGCTGGATAAAATACCGTTCTGTTGTGCTGAAATCGGATCTGAAATCATGATCGAAATCATGGCTATTGATCAATCGTGCAACGTAAGTCGTGGAATGACCGTCATTATTCCTATCGATAAAGGAGGAGCAACGATATTTGAAAGGTTGCCGGATGTAGCTCTGGCCTGTGAAGCCTGGACGGAGCATTATCAGGATTTGATATTTACAGACACCTCCGGTAATCAACCCAATCTGGATTCCCTGGACAAGTACTTTGGCACCTATTTACCATACGTTCCCGGTTCCACTCCTGAATCTGCCCCGATCAATGTGGAGGATATCTCCTGTGACATCATCGATGGGGTAATGGTTAAAGCCCAATCCATTTTCCAGACCCATAACGGATTATATCGGGCGACTTGCGCAGGTGAACTGACGCAGGAAGCAGATTTGGTGTATGACACCGGATGCAATACTTTCACCATCAGGCGACAATTCCTGGTCAACGGGACGGTCATCGCTGTTCAGAACATCCGCACCGAAATCAGATGTCCTTTCGAGGCTGAATCTTTTGATTACCCAGCCAATCATGACACGATGATCACCATTGCTGACATTGGAATACTCAAAGATGCCGATTATTGGACTGGAAACCGATTCAACCTCGAAACAGAGGGTCCCGAATATGCCGGATCGGATTGTCGGGTAGTAGCTATAGGCTATGTGGATAAATTGATGGATATGATATCCAGCAGCAATCCCAATGAAGCAGACGCTGTAATCGTCAGAACATGGTGTATGGCGGACTGGTGTACCAGTGATATGGGGCCTGATTGGAAGTCGTCTATTGGGAACGATGGGATTCTGATGTGGACTCAAAACATCAAAATATTTGTAGATCCCGATAGCCCGGATATAGCGCTTGAGGATATAATTAAGGCGCCCGAAGACGTGGTGGTCACTCCTCCGGGGGAGAAATCCGTATTCGAAGTGTCCGGACGCATCAGGACAGAAGATGCCCTCAATGTGAATAATGTGACGGTTGAGCTTACAACACCCGATCAGAATGATCAGTTGGTAACCAACGAAAGCGGCTCATTCAAATTACAAGTAAATGAGGGGTCCAGGGTCAGGATAACCCCGGTCAAGAAAGGGGATATGGCCAATGGATTATCCACGCTGGATTTAATTATCATCCAACGGCATTTGTTGAGAAAGCAATTGATTACCTCTCCGTACAAATTGATCGCAGCAGACGTAAACAATGATGGAAATCTTACGCCAGCAGATATTTTGCAAATGCGGCGGATCATTTTGAATAAAATGGAAGGAATGGAAGATGCGCTGTCCTGGAAATTTGTGGATGCGAATTATACCTTTATCAACAAAAAAGCAGCTTATTCTGAAAATTATCCAACAGCATTGGATATAGAGCGAATCAGTAAAGATTTGAAAAGTGAGTTTGTGGCCGTTAAACTTGGGGATGTTAACCAATCGGTTAATGTGAGCCGATCGTCGAATCGATCCCAGTATCCGGTCACAGCAGTTGAAGTGGAAGACCAGTTGGTCAAACCAGGTGATGTGGTGGAAATCCCGATTCGGATGACAGAATCAATGCGTTTGGCTGGAATCCAATTTGCGTTGAAAGTTGACGAACATTCGCTCGATATCCTGGATGTTCACGGGGAAAATGTAGCGCTGGATGATCAGCATTGGAATGTTGATCAAGGTGAAGTCAGACTGAGCTGGATCGACGTTCATACTACGGCTGTTCAACCCGGAGATGAATTGGTAACCGTAACGGTGCGTGCCAATAGAGAAGGAATGTTGAGGGATTTGATTGCGTTCAATAACACCGGGCTGGAAGCCGAGGTATACGATGAATCAGATCAGATCCGAAGACTTGGATTGACGTTTACTCAGGTTAAGGACCCAACATTGACCTTCCAGGTTCTTCAGAACAGACCCAATCCTGTTCAACATGAAACGATTATTGATTATGTTTTACCTCAGGATGCACAGGCCAAACTCATGGTCCATGATGTAACCGGTAAATTGGTTTACACTCAAAAAGCCGATGCTTTTAGAGGGAACAATCAATTTAGAATTCATACCAATCAATTGCAGGCCGGAGTGTTGTATTACACCATAACCAGTGGTGAACATACGGCTACGCGAAAAATGGTTGTGATCAGATAGAAATTAGTTAGACCTTAGTAGTTTTGAAGAGGCTGTATCCCCAGGGTACAGCCTTTTTTTATTTGAACTTTACAGGGATATAATAGTTGTAGTTTTTTTGGAGTTGAAACAACCTTAATACGCCGGGAATTCAGTTCGTGATCAAATGTTACACCGGAATCAAGCAAAATGGAATGCGGAAAAGAAATCGCAACAAGAGGTCGACGCATTCCACACTGTGGGATAGAACCATATCGGTCGTTATTTAAATTTTGAGTAAAATGTTAGTTTTGTACGATGGGACGTACAATGGGAATAGACTACGGTAGGAAAAAAACCGGGTTGGCCGTGACCGATCCGCTGGGATTAATCGTTAATCCTTTGGATACGGTGGAGACCAAACAGTTGTTCCCTTACCTGGAGCAGTATTTCACTGTAGAAAAAGTTGACAAGGTCGTGGTGGGAGAACCCTTTATGGATGACGGGGTTACGCCAGCCCAACATCATCGGGCGGTCATGGATTTTGTGCGTCAGCTTCGGAAAAAGTTCCCAGACCTGGAAGTGGATATGTACGATGAAACCTTTAGCAGTCGTGAAGCCCGGGAGATCGTTTACCAATCTGTCGCTTCCCGAAAAAAGAGAAGAGATAAAAAGTTGGTGGATAAAGTTGCAGCCACCCTGATATTACAGAAATACCTCAATCATATTTGAACCTTATGAAATTACCGATTTATGCATATGGACATCCTATCCTCAAACGAGTAGCGGCCCCCGTATCAGAAAATTCAGAAGAACTACAAACCTTGATCGAAAACATGTGGGAGACCATGTATCACGCATCGGGCGTTGGACTTGCAGCCCCTCAGGTAGGGCATTCCATACGGGTTTTTGTAGTCGATACGGAGCAGGTAAAACTCGAGGAAGGATTGGAAAAAGGCATCAAAAAAGTATTTATTAACCCGGAGAAAATAGAAGAAACCGGGACTGAATATGCATATGAGGAAGGGTGTCTGAGCATTCCGGATATTCGGGCTGATGTGAATCGAAAGGAAAAGATCAAGCTAACGTACCTGGATGAAAATTTCGAAGAACACACTGAGATTTTTGAAGGAACCAATGCCCGGGTTATACAGCACGAGTATGACCACCTGGAAGGGGTTTTGTTTATTGAGAAAATCAACCCACTCAAACGTAATATGCTCCGCAGAAAACTCAATAAGATCTTAAAGGGAAATGTAAAAGTGGAGTACGACATGCAGTTCAAATAAACCTTGTTTTGATCCCTCCACCGGAGTGACTTTACGGGCCCAGCCTTCAATCACCCATTATTTACGTCCAAAGTCCGCAGGAATTTCTCCCCATTTTTTCGTGTCCCATTTGAGTATTTTGTTTCGAATTTGATGGGTCTTCACCCATTCCAGTCCCCGGTCTATCAATTCAAAAATTTCCCGGTTTGCGGTCGTCCGTTCCAGCGTCGTATTAACCTTTTTATTTCGAACCCACGAAATCGCCGTCATTGAATCACTGTAAATCGGAATGCTATATTCCTTCTTTTTATCCAATAGGGCCAGGGCATGAACCAATGCCAGGAATTCACCCAGATTATTGGTGCCCTGTCGGAAAGGCCCTCCATAAAAAATACGTTCCTTATTGTGGGTCCACACGCCCTGGTATTCCACCAGACCGGGATTGCCGCTACTCGCCGCATCCACGCTGATACTTCTGGCGATATATGGAGTGTCAGAACCTTGTCGGGGCGAGGTCTTTTTACCCGCAAAAGCTTCCTGAGGACCTTTTCGAAATGCGGTAGTAGCCTCTTCCAATGAGGGGTAGGATTTGTAACGGGCCTTGGGAAAATTGGTGATTTGGGCTTGTGCGGATGGCCAGTCTTCATATATACCCGGGTTCGCACCGACCCATACCACATAATATTTTTTCTTTTTCGCCATGAATTTTCCTAATTTACAATCCCTTCAAGTTGTTTTAAATGCACGACAAAATTAAATATCTAATAGCATTATCCCAGTTAAAGGGTATTGGATTTCGTCGTTCTCATCAGATAATACAGAAATACGGGTCTGCTCAGCACTTCATCGATGCGTGTTTACAAACACCTGAAGAAATTCCCCCCACCATTCGCGAGAATTGTACGAGAGGTCATATTATGGATGCATTGGCCTACGCAGATGAGCAGATCACATACTGTGAAAAGCATAAGGTTCAAATTTTAACTTACGATCATGAGTTGTATCCCTATCGCTTGAAAAGGTACGATGACAGTCCTCTTATTCTTTATTGCCGGGGGAAAATGGATCTTAATGCTATGCGGACGGTTGGAATCGTAGGAACACGTAACATGACCTCTTATGGAAAATGGATGGTCGAGAACCTGATTCAGGAACTGAAGCCATACCATGTCGTCACGATAAGTGGTTTGGCTTACGGCGTGGATACCCGGGCCCACCGGGAAAGCGTAAACCACGGTATTCCATCCATCGGAGTCATGGGAACCGGAATCGATCAAATTTACCCCAGTGCCAATCGGGATTTAGCGGTCAGGATGACCAAAAATGGAGGTGTGCTCACAGAATATGGTATAAAAACGAAAGCGGACGCGTACCATTTTCCGGCCAGGAATAGAATAATTGCTGCGATGTCAGATGCATTGGTGGTTGTGGAATCGAAAGAAAAAGGAGGTGCGATGATTACTGCTGATCTGGCTTTTGGGTACGGCAAAGATGTGTTTGCATTTCCCGGTAAATCTACCGACACGTATTCCCGGGGCTCAAATCTGCTGATCAAAACCCAAAAAGCACAGTTGATCGAAAACGGGGAAGACATGATCCGTGCAATGTCCTGGACTAAAATCGATTCTGACCTATCGATCCAACCTACCTTATTTCAGGATCTCAGCGAAGATGAAAAGGTTATAATCACAAAGTTTGAAAAGAACAATCCCTTTCATATTGATCAGGCCATAGCCTCCCTGCCCTTTTCGAGTGCAGAGATCGCTGCGCTGTTACTTCATTTGGAATTGAAAGGTGTCCTGAAAGTTCTTCCCGGTAGTCGATATATGATCGTATAGGCTTTTTCCCTAAAATGTTCCACCACGATCGATTGGTAGATTTTAAATTTAGAATCACCTGAACATTTCTTAGCAAAAATTCTCCAATATGATTTACATTGTGACCCGAATACCAATCCATCACCTCTATATAATTTTGTAATTGACGCAACCTTCCATTTACCCGTTTGGGATTCGAATTGATGAACCTGTTACCACATTAACAGATCTCGTCATTGCTGCCATATGTTTTTACGCTTTTTTTGCGCTTAAAAAACATCGGATTTCCCACCACATTTACTACCTGATCCGCGGATATTTTTTGTTTATCGGGCTGTCCACTCTTTGGGGTGGATTGATTGGTCACGGATTTTTGTACTTGTTTACACCAGAATGGAAATTTCCAGGCTGGGCTTTGAGCATGGTCGGAATCAACCTGATCGAACGAGTGATGGTATCCTATTCCAGATCTTTTATAAAGCCCCAATACGCCCGTTTTTTTTCCTGGGTAAATATCATCGAACTATTGATATTTGCTTACCTCACTTTTGCCACCTTAAATTTTGCCTATGTCGAAATACATACGGCGTACGGGTTGATGATTTTTGTCCTGGGTTTTAGTTTGTACCATTATTACAAAGGAAATCACAGCACGATGATCCGTTATTTTATTTGGGCCGTATTGGCAGTCATCGTGGCTTTTTTCTTTTTTATCACGAAATTTGGACTGGGTATCTGGTTTAACTACATGGATATCAGCCATATGTTTCTCGCCCTTTCTGCGTGGTGGTTTTACATCGGAGCCAAAGCTATGATGGAAAAAATGGAGCCCGCTATCCGTGTAGAATAAAGCCAAAGATCAAATAGAATACAGTCGAAATGCTACCAAATATTAGGGCATAAGGTAGCTGGGTTTTGACGTGGTCTACATGATCCGTAGCGGCGGACATTGAGGAAATGATCGTCGTGTCGGAGATTGGCGAGCAGTGATCTCCAAATATGCCACCTCCAAGCACCGCTGCAAGACATAATGAGAAATGGGCATCGATATTGTTGATCAAAGGCACTGCAATCCCAATCATGATAGCGAATGTTCCCCAGGAGGTTCCAGTCGAAAAGGCGATGAAACAACTCGTCAGAAACAAAAGTGCGGGGACAAGGCCATGGGGCATATACGATCCAATCGCGTGACTCACGTATATTCCGGTTCCCAATTCCTTGCAGACGTTTCCAATAGCAAAAGCCAGTATCATCAATAGGGCTAAAGGTACCAACGCGGCAATACCCTTGAGTGCATAATCAAACGTATCGCGAATTGTCATAATACCCTGTATTTTGTACATGACCATCGCTACAAGTATGGAAATAGTAACTGAGATCAACACCGCTTTTGATCCCGACCCCTGTCCCAAAGCTTGCAAGATTTTTTCGACCCCCGAATAAGACGAATTGATATCTGTCCATCCGGTGTATAATAATATAATGGGCATGGCTGAGATCATCGTTAATATGGGCACCACCATATTTGATGAGCGAGACTTAATCCCCGTCACGGCAGGAGTTTCCAATATTTCTTCGGTGATCATCGGTGTTGCATTGTCCCACAGAACTTTTCCTTTTTGAGTTCGTTCTTCTGCTTTTTTCATAGCTGGTAAATCCCATTGGAAGCGGATAATCAAAGGGACAGATAACAGAGCGATGAGCGGATAAAAATTGAATGGAATCGATTTCAGGATAGTGAGAAAAGGTTGATCGACCGCCATGGTGGCCAGAAGACCCATAATAAATGCACCCCACCCATTGAGCGGGAATAGAATGCACGCAGGAGCAGAACCGGAATCGATGATGTAGGCTAGTTTTTCTCTTGATATTTTTAGTTTATCAAACAACGGCCTGAAAATAGCACCCGCAGTCAACACCGAGATACTGCTTTCTACAAATATTAGAACACTGATGAGCCAGGCATAGAACTGAACCGTGAATTTACCATTCTGATTGTTATGTAATTTGTGGCCAACCCAATTGATAAATCCCTGCACCCCTCCAGAGCGTTGGACCAATAGGATCAAGCCACCAACCAGAGCACTAAACATGATCGTCCGTGTATTTCCCGCATCTGCAAATACATTGACCAATCCTTCCAGTGTATCAAGAAAACCCTTCCAGAGGTTCCAGTCATTGAGAATGATCCATCCCAGAAAAATTCCGGAAATAAGCGATAAATAAACCTGCCGCGTCCGTATCGCAAATACAATAGCCAGTAGAGGCGGGATTAAGCTTAAAAATCCGTAATCCATATTTTCCAAAAGTAGCTAAATCATGGGATTTAATACGATCCCCAAAATAAAAGAAATAAATATTTAGCTGGAGCAAGTTCCCTGGTCGCCTGTCATCGGTCACCATGATGGGGGACCTGAAGGCTCAAATCATGGACGTTCTGTTTCATTTTCCTGGTCGGGTTTTTCAAACAGGGAATGTAATCTAAATTCGCGCTTAATTTTCTCACCATTTCTGATCAATTTGAGCCGGATTCTCTTGCCCTCCTTCCCACTGAGTTTATAAGTGATGCTATTGATTGAATAAAAAAAAGATGGCCAAAAGTTGAAACGGTGAATCACATCCCCCGGAAGAATGCCGGCTTTATCCGCAGGACTGCCGGGAATCACCTTTTGAACCACAATTCGATTGAAATCGGGGCCAGTGGCAATGAGAATCAGGCCGCTGCGATCTATGCGAAATCGTTCGTTGTATTTTTTATTGGGTTTTACGTACATCATTTCGCCGGGGTAGTCGATGTAAACATCAAATCGGGAGAGAAGACTGTTCCCCACCAAACCATTTCGGTTGAGAAATAAATGCCCAATGCTGTCAATTTCCAATTCCTGGAAACTGGTTATTATGTTCGTGAACTCAAATTCTCCAAATTCAAACAGATCAATTTTACCCATATGCCCCACGAGGGTACCTCCCAGCCCTACTCCCAGATTCCCCGGGATGAGCGTTTCGGGAAGATCCAAATGATCCATCGTATTGTTGTAGATCAACAAAGGTATAGCTGATCCGGAATCGATGAGAAATTTGAGTTCTTGCTCGATTCCGCCTCCTATCTGGATGGTAGTCGTCAGGTAAGGTTTGTTTTTAACGATGGAAATGGGAATTTGATGGAAATCATCATCCGGGTGGAAATGTTCTTTTTTGATAAATTCAATGTAATTCCGTCGGTTGTTGATGTGAAGAACGTACCGGTTGAACACATTTGAACCCAGGATGCCGTGTATTTGCATACCAAGCATTTCATCCAACCTCAAAAAGTCATCTTCGAGGACGAGGACGTTGGATTGGACCAACAATTCGTCTGCGATATTCAACCTGGCATTCCTGGAAATAAAAGCAAAGATTTGTTGACTGAGGTCTGACCCATATAAGGGAATAGATTTGAAGTAATCCATATTCAGGAGGTAGGCCAACTCCTTTTTGATTATAATCGTGTATTCACTTCCCGTATCAAAAATAAATTTGGTAGGTAAAGTGTTTTCGAGTTTTACATCCAGAATTATAAAATTCTGAACTTTTGAAAAATTAAAGCGGACTGACCGTTTAAACTCATCACCAAAAACGTACCGCCTGTTATCCTGTGCATGCAATGCACTGGATTGAACCGCAATAGCAAGTACAATAATCCACAGGTGATGCATCATTGTGGAATATAATACATCGACCCAATTTATCGTAGAATTTATTGAATATTTAAGTGGTTTAGTTATCCTCCCGCCTCTGGAAGAATTTCAAATGGATCTCCTGGTAGGGCTCATCTACATCAGAAGAGGTGTCAGACGTTTGTCCTCTATTTAGATCCCTCACCGTTGATCCTATGGAATAACGCGATTTGTCAAGGCCAAATGCATTGAAATAGTTGGATAAATTACTGACCCGCTCCTGAATTATGACGGGATGGTTTTCATAAAACGCAGAATCATAGACCATTTCGACATTGAAATTCACGAACGGGTAAGCCTGCAAAATGGCTACCAACCCTGTTAATTCACTGTTGGCGGAGATGGTGAGGATCGATGTGGTGTCTTGAAATGAAATGATGGAATTTTTATAATTGATCGTATCGGTGATCGATTCATTGGTCTCGAGATAAATCATCAAGGAGTCCAAAGCGCTTTTCGATTCGATGACCAATACCTCTTCATTGGGAAGAGTAAATGTATGTTGTTCGTTTTCCTCGATATCTTCTTCTTCCGGAAGCGCGTAGGTAATGCTGTCATCCCTATCCAGACTGTCATCAAGGACCAGGCTGTCAGTGATCAACGGCGGGGAAGGGACCACCAACGGCTCGGTATTCCGGCCGGTGAAATTATTCATAATATATAAACCGAGACCCGATATGATCAGAAGAGCAACCCAGGGCCACAATATCTTGTAAAACGCGCCCTTTTCATTATCTTCGGATGGAGGCACGGACGTGGCAGTTGTGACTTTTTTTGGTGCAGAAAGTTGATCACTTTCAACTGCATCGGTTTTCTGATCACTTTCCGACAATTCGTTAACCACCGGGATTCGAAGTCCCAGGACCTTGGCAAGACCAGGATAACTTTGTCCAATTAAGGGTTCATTGTATTTTAGTGTCTCTGAGATTTGATCGGCCTCGAGGTGCTCTTCGTGAACTATCCGGCCCATTGTGGCCACCGAAAAAGGAGCGATCAGTTGATGAATATGTTCGATTTCTTCTTCGTCGGTTTGGTATTTTTCACTGAGATAGTGATGAATCTGATTGATTGTAGTATTCGAATTGTTTTCAAACACGAAAGCCAGCAAGCTTTTACCCAGCCTTTGGTGGTCATTTCGTTTTTTCTCGTTTTCAAAGATATCCTGGATTTGTTCGAAGATGTCACCCTTATGATTTCCGAGCTCAAACAGGTTTTTAATGGATTTGGATCCATTTTCCTTTTGGTTTTTAAGGATCAACCCACCCACGGTTGAAGCATGCAAAATGGAAATATGGTCCATGATCGTTTGGTCTTTGACCGATTCTACCCGTTTCAAATACTCAAGCAAATCCGGTTTAACACCAAGATCAAACGATTCCAATAAATTATGCTTCATAGTCAATCCCTTGTGACCTACAAATATAAGATTGTTTTGTTAAAACTCTTCTGATTGGCTGCATGCAGTTCTCCGCGTACGAAGTGAAATCAGAAAAAATAAGTGATTCTTTCCTCCCTATACTGTACGATTTCAGTGCCTTTTAAGCCGTGATTTCCCTACGATCGATTTCAATTTTTAATTTTAAATGGTGAATCTGCTTCGTACGGAGGGACAGGAAGAATAAACATATCAGCGCATAGTTTCCGTCTTTTCAAACAAATGCCGTTTTCCTTCCCGGATCACATAAAAAAGTCAGCATAGCCTCTTTGACTCTCTTTCATCGGTTCACATACCCATCATGATTATTTAGTCACGCGTCTGAAACGCCCCGTAAGCCCCTTCGACCAGTATTCTGATAACAGGAACCCCGACACCAGGTCCCAAACGCCCCACCACCCTGCAACCAGGGCCATCCCGCCCAGTCCGTTAAAAAAGTTGAAGATAAGGATGAGTCCAAGACCAGCGTTTTGAATTCCCGTTTCAATTGCAATGGCCCGGGCATTTTCTTCTGGTTGCCTTAACGCTTTTGCAAAAAAATAGCCAATGAGATATGCACCCCCATTGTGGATCAATACCAATAAGAAAACCATCGAGAGATATTGCTGTGCATTGGAGATGTTTTGCCAGAGGGCAACGATGATTATAATTATCAGCAAGAGGATTGAAAGGGGCTTGATTACTTTTCGAATCCGGGCGGTCAAGATAGGGAAGAAATGGTGGATGGACATTCCAATGACCAGAGGAATCACTATGAGTTGGAATAGGATGCTGACCATGTTCCAAATGTCTATGGTGAGAATGACATCCTGATCCATCTCTATGACAAATTGGGAATAAAAATAAAAGAGGGTAGGGGTCAAGACGACAGAAAAAAGTGTAGCAATTGAAGTCAAAGTGATGCTGAGAGCGGTATTTCCGCCCGACCGGTGAACCAGATAATTGGATATGTTGCCACCAGGACACGCTGCAACCAGCAACAGACCCATTTTCATACTATTGGGTAGATCCCAGATCAATACCAAAATGATCGTAAATATGGGTAAAAGAAAGAGTTGAGAGACCATTCCAATCAGTGCGGGCCGGGGGTTTTGGAGGAGACGTTTGAAATCATTCAGGGTTAGGTCGAGCGCTACTCCAAACATCATAAATCCCAAACAATAATTGAGAAGGCGTAATTGGCTTTCATCAAAATGAAGCACCATGCTATCTACATCCATAAAAAATCAATTACCTTAGCGATGTGGTTTTAAACTGGAACATTGAGCTATAAATTACGAGTGCATTTCTCAACATGCATTGGTTGAATTCGATCAATTTTGCACGAAAAATTGAGATAAATATAGATATATTTTGACAAGGAAAATGAATAGGCATGTTCAGCGGGTGTTAGTGGATTCTTTAAGCAGGATTTCCGCAATCGATGCCAGCGATAAGGACCGGTATTTCCTTTTATATGAAGCTTTTATTCCATTCTTATCCCGGATCGCTGAAGAATTGGAGCCCCCTTCCTTTGAACCTGGCATCAATTCTTTTTCTCTGTTTGCTTATTTGTCATACGAATTTGATCTGCCAGAACACCTTCGTTTTGCGGGGTTCAAACTGATCCGGTCACACCACGACCCTGCTCCGGACCAATTTCCAATGAGGTATTCGGCGTTGTTTTGGCTAACCTTAGAATTAGCTCAGGTATTTGTACCGGATTCCATTCCAGACGAATTGAAAGAAAAACAATCCTTCCCTCCGGATGAATTTTGGGTCGATCATATTCCCCGGGTGCACATGGAAACAGGAAAAGTGGTATTGCTCGGAAGAAAAGCCAATACTGAATTAACCTTCGATGCTTACTGGGTGGATTATAATGGCCGTAAAGTGGTGGTTCGCCCGGATAAAATCATGCGGATTAAAAATCAAATCGGGGCGTTGCAACAAGCGGATGAACACCTGCATTTTCCCATGACTGTCCAATTGTTTGACATCGACGCCCGCGAAGACGTATTGATTCCGGGTGCGGTCGTATTTTTACCGGACTATTTGATCGATATTACATCCATCTCCCAATGTTTCACCCCTTTCGGTGAAATGACCTCGGTATATCTACTCAATAAAATCCGACCTTTTTCCGATTCTCACCATCTGTTGATCGGAAATTGTGTGAATCAAATTTTGGACGAATTGATTTTTAATCCTGAAATGGAATGGAAGGAAATCGTTTCACGTCTGTTTCGGATCAATGAACTGACCTGGGCTACTTATTCTGATGCGGATACCCTTCAGCATATCCGGACGATCAAAACGCATTTTGATCACCTTAAAAATACGATTAAATACGAATTCCTCAACAAAGGTTTCCAACAAGAGTATTGTGCCGTCGAGCCTAGTTTCTATGCGCCTGAGTATGGATTACAAGGCCGTCTGGATCTACTGTATGAACATCCGGACCCCAATAAACCCAGAATGATCATCGAATTGAAAAGTGGAAAGATTTTCAAACCCAATTCGTATGGACTCAATCATCCGCATTACATTCAGACCTTGCTATACGATTTATTGATTCGAGCCTCATACCCGGGAGGGGCCAATCCGATCAATTATATCCTTTATTCGGTGGAAGAAAAAGACAACCTGCGGCATGCGCCCGCTATTCGGGATTGGCAATTTGAAGCTATTGGTATCCGAAACCAGTTGGTTGTGCTGGAATGTCGGCTGGCAAAGTGGACCAAAAACGATCATACGCTCTATGAGATCCTGCAGGAGCTCAATGAACATGTGGTGGGGTTCAATTCATCTGACCGCGAGCATTTTTATAAAAATTATGAGGCAGCGCGCCCTGTTATCCGCAGCTACTTTGATACATACCTCACTTTTCTGACCCGGGAGCAAATGAGGTCAAAACTGGGAGTGGTCAGTTCGGACCGCAAAGGTCAATCCCAATTGTGGAGCTCATCCTCGGAAGAGAAAGACAAGCAGTTTCTTATACTTCGTGGATTGAAGGTGGAAACCGACAACAGCCAGGATGACAACCCCCTCGTCGTATTCAGGAAAACATCAGGAACCAATCCGCTGGCCAATTTTCGAACAGGCGATGTGATTGTTACCTATCCGGAAAATAGAGATAACTATCCCACCCGGGGACAGTTGTTTCGATGTTCCCTGGTCGAAAATTCAGCCGAAAAGATCGTGGTTCGCTTGAGAGCACGACAGTACAAACCCATTTTCCTGCCAGGAACAAATTGGTGCGTGGAACACGACCATCTGGACAGTTCATTCCGACAAATGAATCAGTCGTTGGTTACTATTCTCAATATGGATCAGCAGCAATCCGAAAAATTTTTGGGATTGAGGCCTCCTGCTCGACCAGAAGCTTCTCCGATCACATCCCTTCCACCAGGGATGACGGATACCCAGGCACAAGCGCTATCAGAAATGGAAGCGGTTCAGGATCATTATCTCCTTTGGGGTCCACCCGGAACCGGTAAGACGAGCATTTTGCTCCGAAATTTTGTAGCGCAAAAATTGAGTCAAAAGGATAATCGATTGTTGTTGGTTGGTTATACGAATCGCGCGGTTGATGAAATTTGTTCGGCCTTATTAAGCATCGATCATTTGGAGGAAAGTCAAATACTCCGCATTGGCTCGCGCTATGGAACAGATCCGATGTACCGCCATTTTCTCCTCAAAGAGCGGAACCAGCATATCAGCAACCGGTCTCAACTGTTGGAAATGCTGCATGGTACCCGGATCGTATGCGGCACCATAGCTTCGCTTTCCGGCCAATTGGAACTGTTCGGAATTGTGGACTTTGATTATCTGGTGATCGACGAGGCATCTCAGATCCTGGAACCTGCATTGATCGGGTTACTGAGCATGGGAATCCCGTATGTCTTGATAGGAGATCACAAACAATTGCCCGCAGTGGTCAACCAATCATTGGAAGAGACGTATACGCACCAACCCGAATTGCATGATATCGGACTTTACAACCTGTCAAATTCATATTTTGAAAGAATGTTTGACATCGTCCAATCATCCAACTGGAAATGGGCATTTGGGATTTTGACCCATCAAGGAAGAATGCACAGGGATCTGATGGGATACCCCAACCAGTTTTTTTATGAAAATATACTGGAAATTTTGCCTTTTGATGCAGGACGGCAAACGATTCCTTTGCATGGAAAATTTGATGATTTCACCGATCTGGCCCATTGTCTGTGCAGCCATCGGACGATTTTTATTCCGACCACCGATCAAAATTTTTTAAACCATAAGGTCAATGTAGAGGAGGCCAACCGGATCGTGGAAATTATTCGGTGCTTATTGGAAATCCGGCCGAATCTGGATCCCGCCGAAATTGGAATTATTACCCCCTACCGGGCCCAGATAGCTACAATTCGTCATGCTCTCGAAGAAGGTGGGGTCGATTATCGGGAAATTACAGTTGATACGGTGGAACGATATCAAGGTGGTGCAAAAGATGTAATCATCATATCGTATTGTATAAATGTTTTTTCTCAGGTTCACCAACTCAAGGAATCGATGACTGCGGATGGTGTCGATCGAAAATTGAATGTGGCAATGACCCGGGCCCGCGAGCAAATCATTTTTCTGGCCAATGAAGAATTAATGCGTGAACATCCGCTTTATGAAGCATTGTTGTTTCACTATCATAGGTTTACTCCGCAAAAAAAGTCTTTGCATTTAAATTCCGGTAAAATGGAAGCGGATAAGGGGTCTGCAGTTTGACCGAAACGAACCAGGTTTCGCGTTTTTTTTATTTGATATCCAGTATTTTATGCGTTTGCAGACTGAGCCGCCATTTTGGATTATCCAAACAGTATTCCACACATTTTTGCATGTTTTCAGGGGTGTGCTCGTTGTCCATAGGCGATAAATAAAAGTATTTAAAATCTAAAGATTCCCATTCTCCCGGGTCCATGTTCCCTTGCGGATAAACGATTTTCAGTTCGTCACCCCGTTGTTGTTTGATCGTTGTATTTTCTTTTGGACTGACGCATATCCAATCCAGATCAAACTCTATCGCGATGGTCCCATTTGTTTCGATGCCGACCTCGAATCCCTGTTCATGGAATGCCTGGACAAGAGCCCGGTCGAGCTGGAGCATGGGTTCTCCTCCGGTGCAAACCACATATTTGTTTGTTGCTCCATACGGGAAAAGCTGAATAGCCTTGTCCACTACAGATTGGGGGGTAGGATACTTACCACCATTTTCACCATCTGTACCCCAAAAATTGGTATCACAGAACTGACAAATCGCTTTGTGTCTGTCCTCTTCCCGACCGGACCATAAATTACACCCTGAAAACCTGAGAAAAACCGCAGGTCTGCCGCTTTGGCCTCCCTCTCCCTGAAGGGTGTAGTACATTTCTTTTATTTTATAGGACAATGGTGTATACAGTGTTTAAGTTAAAAATTCAATTCGGAAGTCGCTGATTCCTGTTGGCATCAATACGATAACACATTTTGGGAATACAAGTTTGAAACTTGCACTTAAAATTCCTTTATTTGAAATCTCGTCGAACTGTTTCCAGTTCGCGATCCCAGCCATCACATAACGTATAGGTAATCGTAGTGAATCAGTGGTTTTTGATGGGGCTGTCCCAATCGGTCTTTGGCGGTGACCGAATCATACCCCGCTTGGCCCAGGGCGATCAGCCGACCCTTTTCATCTACGATCTGCACAACTTCACCTTTACTGAAATCTCCGGCAATAGAAACAACTCCCACCGGCAGTAAGCTGGTTGCCTGGTCCGATTTCAATGCTTCAATAGCCCCTTTATTGATGACGACACGTGCCACAGAGAAATGGTGCGAATGGGCGATCCATTTTTTACGGCCATCGATGTTTTGAGCGGGGATAAAATGCGAGTGGGGTTCATTCCCTTCCAGTACATTTCTGATGATATCGGGCTTGAATCCGTTCGCGATATGTACCGCAATGCCCAATCTGGCAGTCTTAATAGCCAGATTGACTTTGGTTCTCATTCCACCCCTTCCAAAGCTCGATTTTTGTTCGGTGACGATGCTGGGTGGAATCGGTTCACCCGGGTAAAATTTCTCTACCAAGTGGGAGCTGGAGTCGCTTGGATTGCCATTAAACACCCCATCAACGTTGGTCAGAATGATCAGTGCGTCGGCCTCGACCATGGCGGAAACGAGACCGGCCAATTCGTCATTATCTGTAAACATGAGTTCCGTGACTGAAACTACATCATTTTCATTGATGATAGGTAAGATGCCTTGCGAAGTCAAATGCCGGAGGCATTGCCGCATATTGAGATAATGCCGGCGACTCCGGAAATCATCCCGGGTGACCAGGACTTGTGAACACATTATATTTTCTTCCTCGAAATATCTTTGATATTCCCTGATCATGCGGACCTGACCAAGTGATGCCCACACCTGACGTCGGGCGATTTCATCTCTGACATCGATCATCTTTCCGGTGCTGCGTCCAAAGGATACTGCGCCTGAAGATACCAAAAGAATTTCCCGACCCTCATGGACCAAACCCGCAATCTGATGTACCAGACTTCTCATCTGATGCAGGTCAGGAGTGCCGTCAGACTGACTGAGGACGTTGGAACCAATCTTGATGACAATCTTTCGATACTGATGGATCATAGCGGGGACAAATTTAAAGAAAAGTTCGATTCAGCGGGCTATTGTTTTGCCCGGGAAGATGATTAACAAAACCAGTTTGTACAAAAAAAGACTGATAAGTTAATGTTTCATATGAAATTGATACCTTTGCGAACTTAAATTGATAATAGAATGAAAGATACGACAATTGCCAATTTGATCGATCAGGAGCTTCAACGACAACGCAGCGGACTCGAACTTATCGCTTCAGAGAATTTTTGCAGCCAGGAGGTTTTGGACGCTATGGGAACCTGTCTGACGAATAAATACGCTGAAGGTTATCCCGGGAAAAGGTATTACGGGGGGTGTGAAGTGGTCGACCAGGTCGAACAGCTGGCAATTGATCGATTGAAAGAGCTATTTGGTGCCGGGTATGCAAATGTCCAACCCCATTCCGGATCACAAGCCAATGCTGCAGTTTACCTTGCTGTACTGGAACCCGGAGCTACGATTTTGGGATTTGATTTATCCCATGGTGGTCATCTGACCCACGGTTCACCTGTGAGTTTTTCCGGAAAGCACTTCAATGCAAAGCACTACGGTGTCAACAAAGAGACAGGCCGCATCGATATGGATGAAGTACGTGACCAGGCGTTGAAGACAAAACCTGCTTTGATTATATGCGGTGCTTCGGCCTATTCGAGGGATTGGGATTATGCTGCGTTCCGGGCGATTGCCGATGAAGTGGGAGCTTTGCTCATGGCGGATATTGCACATCCGGCAGGATTGATCGCAGCCAAAAAACTGAATGATCCTATGCCGCATTGCCATATTGTAACCAGTACAACGCATAAAACCCTGCGAGGCCCAAGAGGCGGAATCATTATGATGGGCAAGGATTTTGATAATCCCTGGGGACGTAAAACCCGGAAAGGAAGTCCGATCCAAATGTCCTCCATTCTCAATAGTGGAGTATTCCCGGGAATGCAGGGGGGACCCCTCGAACACGTCATCGCTGCTAAGGCCGTTTCATTCCTGGAAGCACAACAAAGTGAATTTGTGGATTATGCCGAACGTGTAATTGTCAATGCACGTGCGATGGCAGCCGCTTTTGTGGATAAAGGGTACCATGTGATCTCCGGAGGAACGGACAATCACATGATGTTGATCGACCTTCGATCCAAAAATCTGACAGGAAAAAGGGCCGAAAATGCGCTCGTCAAAGCGGATATTACGGTGAATAAAAATATGGTTCCATTCGATACCGAATCGCCATTTGTCACCTCTGGCATTCGGGTGGGTGCCGCTGCGGTTACGACTCGCGGTTTGAATAAGGATCAATGCGTTCAGGTCGTGGACTGGATCGATCAAATTCTCCGGGAGCCGGATAACGACGAATTGATCGCAGGAATCAAATCTGAAATTAATTCATTTATGAATCAATTTCCATTGTATCCGGATCGGTAAGTTAAACCAGCAGCTTAAAAGTACGGGTATTGAATTTCCGCTAAATACAGTCCGTGGGCCGGCACCGACCACGCTCCTTTGATGTGCTCACCCGCCGCAACGGCTTCATCCAAATCTTCCAGGGTCAGTTTTCCTTCGGCATACCGAAGGCACGCGCCGGTAATGAGCCGGACCATTCCTCTTAGGAACCGATCCGAACTAATGTGCAATTCAAAACCATCTGAGGTAGATATCCATTCACATTGGGTCAGTTTGCATCGGTGATTTTTTACATCAGAATGCAATTTGGCGAACGGACTAAATTCCTTTAACCGGATCAGTCTCTGACTAAATTCATTGAGTTGTCCCACCGTAAATTGTGCGGCACGTTGAAAGTAAAAAGAATGCCCGTCAAGGAAAGGATTTTTTATGGTGTGAATCCGGTAGACGTAAGATCGCTGGATTGCGTCAAACCGGGCGTGAGCATCATCGTGTACACGATGGATTTCTTTGATGGCAATATCCGCAGGCAGGAAATTATTTAGCCGGAAGAGAAATCGTTCTCCCATTACTTCCGGAACTTCCGTATGTGCGTAATAATCTAATGCGTGTACGCCGGCGTCGGTTCTACCACATCCGACAATTTCGATCGGTGATTGGAGCATGTTGCTCATCCGGTCTTCGATCACCTCTTGCACGCTTAGCGCGTTGGGTTGTTTCTGCCAACCTGCATAGGCGGTGCCGTCGTACATCAGTCTTATAAAATACCTCATAATTCAAAATTATAAATTATCTCATATTTGCAGATAAATCCAGTCAGCAGGGTTGACAAAGGAAGGGAGTATAATGCACCAGTTACTTATATTCGTGACACATCTGACGGATTCTTTTTCATCCTGGCTTCATCATCTAAAGCCTTATGTAGCTATGGGCATACGCGGTTTAGCTTCTTCGATAGGACAAAAAATAACCTCGTCATACCTATCACGAACTTAAGGTACGGCCCACTAATCTGAAAATGGAAAAATTACGTCATTGGAATCTCTGTTGATAGTGTATCCACACGTATTTTAATGGAAGAATTTCTGCTCAGTTATAACCGAATATCCACTTTGTGATGGTGTTTTAATTGTCAAATCAAAATCCCAAACATCATTACCATTATTTTTTAGATAAATCCGAATGGGATGGAAGCCTTCAGCTAGTTGAATGGTTCCGGTTACACTTTCACCATCTGCGTAAAAATCCGCATCTACCACCAGAGCATCATGGACGCGCAGAAGTCCTTGAATATTTCCACTCCATTGGAATGAATAGCTGCCGTCTTCCGGGGCCTGAAAATACCCATGGAACACCACCAGATTGCCGTCGACGTCAAAGGGAGGTTCCACAATATCGGTGCTCCCGGTCCCGACAGGCTCCAGCTGATCGACATTCGGGATCCAGGGACTCTCATTTTGGTACCAATCCACACGTAACCCCCGGTTTAATCGATTTTCGACCTTGAGAACTGGAGGAATTAACTCCAGATCATAGGGCCTTACAGCGGAGGTGTCGGGCATCCTCATTTGCAATACCCGGGCTTTTAATTGTTGTTGAAGGTCTTCATATTCGCTGGTGCCGGAGGATAGATTTCTACTCTGCTGGGGATCGGAACCAATATCGTAAATTTCAAAATCATCTTCCGGAGACTGAATATCATAGCGCACGCCGACCAGGTTATCTATCCTGATCATTTGCATTTGACCTCTTTTTCGATGAGTATGATTGGGGAGGAAATGTTCGTAAGAGGGCGTTCGGCCGTTTTGGAAATATTCGATATAGACCGGTCTTTGATCGGTAAATTCCCTGCCTTCCAGGATCGGAAGCATAGATTCGCTATCCGTGCGGGCCGGCACTTCGAGTCCTGCTACCTCAGCAAAAGTGGCCAGCCAGTCAGACATCATCACAGGACTGGAATTGATCAATCCCTGTTCCACTCGATTGGGCCAGGAAACGATAGCTGGAACCCGGATTCCACCTTCCCACAAATCGCGTTTAATTCCATCAAACGGACCATAGCTCCGGAAAAACTCCGGTGTAAAAACAGCATATTCCTCTGGCAGATAGGATTCCTGCGATGGACCGTTGTCCGATGTGAAAATAACCATCGTGTTGTCCGCTATATTCAGATCCTGAAGTAATTGTCGGATATCCCCGACGGCATCATCGATTCGTCGATTGACCGTGGCGAACCGTTTGTATGTGTCCGGCCAGGGAACTTCCGCTGTGGAAGCGTCCTGGTCGTGGTCCCATGTAGCCGATGCATAATCCGGGTGCACCCAGGAATCCACCTCGCCGGATGCAGTATTGATCATTCGCCCGGGTTCGCCGAGCCATTGGAGACCTCCTTCGACTCCACCCCCGGCAGGGTATTCCTGGGTAGGAAGTTCGATCACAGCATGGGGTGTATCGAAGGCCAGGAACATGAAAAACGGCTGATCTTTCCGGGATTTTCGATGATCCCGGATCCATTTCTTGGCAAAAGCAGTCCATAAATCACCTGTAAAACATTTGGTTAATCCTGCAGCTACGTTGTCGTGATTGTGATAGACTTCTTTTGGACCCCGGTAAATACCTTCGACCGGGTAGTGCTCGTGTCCATCCCGGTGCCTCATATATCCGTAAAACTCATCAAATCCCCGATTGAGTGGATGCCCCGGCCAATCACCGCCATCCGATTCCCACATAGGATCTCCCTGCAGACCCCATTTTCCCACCGCAACGGTATGGTAGCCTGCTTCTTTTACGACATTGGCTACGGTGTAATTGTCTTCGAGGGCTTTGTCAAATTGATTATCGCGAACATTGGCGTGACCCTGATGCATTCCCAAAAGAAAAGAGGCACGGGATGGTGCGCAGACAGGTGCATTGGCGTAGTGGTCTGTGAGCATGATTCCCTGGGAAGCCATTTCGTCCAGGTGGGGAGTGAATTGGAATGGTTGTGTCTGATCCCCGGTTTCCCTTCGTTGGTTTTGATAGAATGTTCCCAGATCGCCCCATCCCAAATCATCGGTGAGGATAAATAAAATATTCGGGGGGCGGTCATTTTTGTCCTGTTCTGTCGGAGCTATACTAGTGCAGGATAGGCATGCTAGTAGGGCCAGAAAAGCAAATGAATTTTTCATACAATATAGGCTTTAAGGTATTTTAATACGAATGGGGTATAAAATACGTATTATATACTATTTCACCCAACATGCCAACATCCAACCCTTTTCCCGTTTTGACCAGGTCAGATCAAAAACTGCTGTCGGTGTCCAACAGGAAAGACTGCAAAATTATTCCATTTTAAACTGCTGTTGCGAAGTAGTATGTACCTGAAGTAAAGGTATTGCCAATACCTCCGATTAACTTTAGACTACAAGAAGCTAAATTGTAGGTTATCTTATTAAATGCCAGCGGATTGTGTGACGGCGAGTAAGCTCAGTCTAATTTAGATTTACCTCCACCACCTCAGTCGGTTCTCCCAAATTCTTAACCCGATCCATCGACCGAACCACGTACCGATATTTTTTCCCTGGTTCACATTTCGTATCAAAAAAGAACTGGTCTTGTGAATATCGGATGCCGATAATATGGGATCCGTCATCGAGATTGATCGGTTCATCTTCCTCAAATCGATAAACCACGAAGCCATAAATATCCTTATGTAAATCTGGATTTTGCGGCCAACGCCATCTCAGTCGCACGAATCGGTCGATTACCGTAGAATATAAGCCTTCAGCAGCGGAGGGTGATGTTCCATCCAGCCATTTCATCGGTGGTGGAATCGCCGGGTGCTTATACAGATCAAGACGCAATGAATCAGCAAATCCGGCTCTATTGTCCAGCAATGACCTGGAGCTAAAATACACGCTGCCGTGGATGTTTTCCTTTTGACGAAGCGCCCGGACCTGACGGGGAAGCTGGCTCCAATCTTCCCACCCGTTTTTTCCTTCCAATGCCCGGTAGGGTGCCTGACCGACCAAAACCTGCTTCCCAAAGCTGTTGTCATCCCACCATTCCAACAATTTCTCGAAGGCAGCTGGTGGGTAGTAAAAGGGAAAATATATCTGTGGGTTCACATAATCCATCCAGCCTTCTTCCAACCATTTGTACACATTCGCGTACAAACCGTCATATGAAGTGAATCCGTTGGTTTCAGATCCACGGGGATCTTCTTTTTGATTGCGCCAAATGGCAAAGGGGCTAATGCCAAACTTGACGTGGGGTTTGACCTGGTGGATTTCTTCATGAAGTTGACGAATCAACTGATCTACATTGTCCCGGCGCCAGTCTTCGATATTGTCAAATCGGTCGCGCCCATATTTGAGGTAGGTGGTAGAGTCGGGGAGAGGCTCGTCCCCCGGGTAGGGATAAAAATAATCGTCGAAATGAATTCCATCCACATCATATCGGCGCACAACATCCAAAATGACCTCCACGATGTAGTCCCGGACTTCGGGAATGCCGGGATTGAAATAGGTTTTGGACCCATAGGTGAAAAACCATTCGGGCCTGGTATAGGATATGTGATCCCGAGATCGTTTGCGAGGGTCCAAATCCTGAGAAGCTCTGTATGGATTAAACCAGGCGTGCAATTCCATCGACCGGGCATGAGCTGTCTCAATGGCAAATGCCAGCGGATCCCAGGCCGGATCTGGTGCCAGCCCCTGCTGTCCACTCAGGTAGTAACTCCAGGGTTCTTTACCACCAGAAAAAAAGGCATCTGCCGTTGGTCGTACCTGAAACATGACAGCGTTTAAATTCCACCGTTCGTGTTGATCAAAAATCCACAGAAGTTCTCTTTTTTGTTCTTCAGTACTCAATCCGGGCTTTGAAGGCCAATCAATATTGGCGACGGTGGCTACCCAAACTCCTCTAAATTCATGTAAAGGGGATTGCTGCGCGGTCATCACGCTGCATAAGAACGAAAAGAATAGAATGGCTTTGATTTTCATGGGCGTAAAATATTGATTACATAGGATCAAACATAGGATAATAAATTCATATGTGATATTATCCCGGATAATTCATTGTGCGCCGTGCATGAAGTTCGTGCTACATAAAACGAGAAAATCAAGAAATGAAAATACCCAAATTTTTGTGTTACCGTACTTGTGATTATCCTGAAACCCGAACTATTCCCCACATACAGGCTGAAAACAATGAATCACCCCCGCGATTTCGCCAGGAAAATGCAGAAAAGGTTCCATGAATGAAAGCCCAATAACTTCCTTTGAGGAGAAGTTTATCCCATTCCGTTCATCATAGCCACGTAATAATTTGCACTATGGATGGCAGCCATTAACAGAATATGTTTTGCCGGATTATCCTCAAACCGATCGGACGTCTCAATTTTATATTCAAAATTCATTTTTTTCCACTTCAGGATAGGCTGAATGAAAATCAACTCCTCCTCTTCCTGATCCAAAAGAACATATGTACTTTTGAAGATTCCCTTCGGTCGGATGACAAAGTCTTTGGCTGAATTCTCCCCCGGATTGATCTCAAAAACGATTTCACCATTCCAGTTCAATTGGAATTTCATGAGCACTTTATCCCCGTCTTTCAATATAATGGAGGTGTTCCACAGTCCGTGGGTTTCCAATTGATAGGAAGATCCGTTGCAGAAGTCAATATTCGCGTCGAACTCGTACCACCTATTGTACGAAAGTTTACCTATTGGTTCATTCAATTTTGAAATTTCGAAGGTGAAATAATTTGATGAAATAGCGTGATACTCAGCCATATGCCTTATTTGCTTTGTTTCAGTTGGTTGAGAATATCTTTTGCCTGCTCAAAATGTCTTCTTTCATGGGTGACGATAATATCAAAAGCTTTATCGAGCCGATAGACGATATTTCTGTTGGTGGGAGAGGAAATCACTGTTTCTTTTTCCAATAACTCTGTGGATTGGTCGATCTCTGATTTAAGTTTTTCCTGGTGGTTTTCAAATGCTTTCAGGATCTGGCCATCAAGGGTATGGACCGTAGGTTCCCATTGAGGCACCGTTTTGACTTTTCGCTTTTGATCGGGTTGGACGGATTTCAAAATCGCATTTCCAAAAAACCTCGGTATAAAATCAAACCGGGCCCAAAAAGGTTTTTCGTATTTGCCTTCTCTCAATTGCGCGAAAACCTGAAAATAACTTTCATTGATCACGATCAGATGGTCGATATTTTGAGCTATACTCCACGTGCCCGGGTTCGGTTTCCAGTTTAATTCGGAAGGCGTGAGGGGTTCAAATATCCGGTTGAAATCGTCCGTAATCTCATCGATTTGATCCTTCCAATGACTCGTTTTTATTCCCATAATACTATAATAACGTCCCAGACATTAAAATTAATCATTTGATATGGGAATAAAATATCTTGCTGAGTATCAAATTTTTCGCTGAAAAACGACTTCAGGAAGAATAATTTTGATTTCTTGCTGAGTAGTGATTGGCCAATAGACAATATGGTTGACCCTGGCCCGAACGGGCTCAAAGTGATCCTGACTCAAACTGTAAATTCGTTCTCTGAAATTAGTAGAAAAGTACAAGATTGAACGCCGGCTTACATCCAGGCATCCTTCTGCGTAAACAAGTAGTTCGTCCCCGCTGACTATATCGGCAATCAACTCCTGTTTGCTTTCAAAACTGCCCAATCTTACATCCCGGTGGGTCAATTGAAGAATGATTTCTTCGGGTGGGTCATAATCCTGATGATCAGAGAACCTGGAAGTGTTTTCAGTCAGTAAGTCATCCATGAATCCTGAATTTAAATGGATACTCAGGTTCTTTTTTGCTCGCGACATGCCCACATAAATCAATCGTTTTTGTTCGTCATTTGTGGGATAGTAATTCTCGAGCATCATAAAGACGTTTTCAAATTCTTTGCCCTTGGCTTTGTGGATCGTGGATACGTATATCGTGTCCTGATCTGATCCATATAAATCTTCCAATCGCGACTCCCGGATGAAAATCTCCAGATCTGTTTTATATTTTTTGCGTGGATGGGTCAGATTAAAATCCTGTAACAGATCCAGACACAACTCCAGTTTGGAGCTATGACTAAATTGGTTTTTCAGATCATTGATCGCGGTATCCCAGGAATCCTGCTGGATCAAATATACCGAGTCGTTCCTCGTAACCAGTTCGATAAAATGTCTAAATTCCACCAGGTTGAATAAATTAAATTCAGTATTGGACTGGATGAGTTTAGCCCGTTTCCCCAACTTGAGAAGCAATCCGGTAATCTGCGCTGCTTGATCATTGGTCGTCGTCAAAATTGCAGTGGATCCGGTCCATTCCAATTCCATTATTTCACTGACCAAAGGTTTGATCAGGTTGTTTTTGGAATATCGGGTTACCCTTATTTGTCCATAATCGGGTTGGTGCGCATAAATGTCTGTGGTTTTCAATCTCCTTTCGATCTGCCGGGCAAAGTGATTCGTTAATTCAACCAGGTTTTTCTTACTTCGGTAATTTTCCACCAGTTCGTACCGGGTCGCCTTCTTTTCAAAAAGCAAATTTTCCAAATGTTCGGAACTCGACCCTCTGAATTCATATATGTTTTGGTCATCGTCTCCCACTGCAATGACCCTCATATCGATATTGTATTTCATCAGGATTTTGATGAGCTTATACTCATCTTCATCCATATCCTGGGCTTCATCGATGACCAATACCATTTTGGTAATCCGGTTCAATTCAACTTTTTTTTGTTCGATCCACTCGATGGCTTCTCGAATAACCTGACCTGATTTTTCCAAACTTCCCACCCTTCCCATCAAATCAAAACAATAGGAATGAAAGGTTTTGATTTCGATAAAATGGGCTGCATTGCCGATAAGCCCGATCAGCCTTTTCTTGAATTCTGTTACAGCTGCTCTGGAAAAAGTGAGCATGAGCATTTGTTCGTGCTTGATATCCTCCATAGCATACAGAGAGGCCAGCTTATGAACGAGAAGCTTGGTTTTGCCGCTTCCTGGTCCCGCAAGGACGACTATATACTGCGAGTTAAAATCCCTGATTATTTTTAACTGGGTGGGCGATAGCTGCCCAAAAAGTTGATTGAACTTGGATTGGTTGATCTTCATTTTGAGATTCTCCAGTTTGCTGCCCGGAAAATATTTCTTTAAAAAATCCCTTTCTTCCAATTGAAAATAATCCTCTACAAATCGAAGTGCCTCCTCGTAGTCGGATAGCATTTTTTGGGCATATTCACCGACGATGTGGATTTGTTGGACTTTGTTTTGATAGAACTGGTCCAACTTTTTGTAATCATCCTGCGTGTATTGTTTACGGTTGTTTTGCTCCAATCGTTCGATGTACAAACGATTGTATGTTACCATAAACCCACCTTCGATCTTAATCGCATCAATTTTGGATAAGTAATACAAGGCATCCTCCACATCCTGGAGCGATATGTCGCCCTTGAAAGCCGTGATGGATTCGTTGAAACTATTTTTCAGTTCCAGCACTGAAAACTCAACGAATACTTCTTTCTGTCCCGGTTGCTGATTTTCTGTTCTCGCCAGACACCTTCCCACCAATAGATCTGAGATGAATGCGGACAGTTCATGTCTTTTTTGTAAGGCATGAACGATGTTCAAATGCTTCGCTGGGCGAAAAATTGCCGTATATCCCCCATTTGAATTTCGTTTTAGCTGGACCCAGTTTTGGATGGACCAAAATCGAAGGATGGTCATGATTTTTGCGGTAGTTACGGATTCACATCCTGCTTTTTCAGCATATTCATTCAATTCCTTAATATCATAAGCCCTGGGGTCATCCCGGTCAAATAAAGGATAAAGGGATCGCTCAATACGGCTAAATTCTTTTGCGATTTGAGAAGAGGTGGCCGATCCGCTTGTTTTGACAAAAGCGGTCAGATCTTTCGCGTCTGCCAGGATTTTTTCTTCCCGAAGCAAATTGACAATCGTGATCACCTCCCGTTGACTGATGGCCAGGTGATCGCTGATGTAATCTATTCTGGACTCTGCTTCTTCATCACCAGGACGGTACTTGTTTTTGGAGGAGAAAAGCTTGCGAACGATGCGGATCGCCTGGGTTTTTTGTTTTTCATCAAACCGGGAAGAGGTGTTAATCAGGTCGATGGCATCCTGAGCTTTGTGGTAGCGGAGGCTATTGGCAAAAATACGGGGCATATTCTGACCCCGGCGGATGTATCCAGCATCCTCAAGAGCTGCAATCGCAGAAGTCACCCGGGTCTCCAATTCCAGGACGCTGTCATCCCATCCGGCCCTCCGCGCAATTTCCAATGCAGAGTTGGAAACCGAGGATCGAAATTTTGTAATCCCTATGATGGCTTTCCAAATCTGCTTGATTTCCCGAATGGATATTTTGGACTGGTTGAGTAAAATAAAATGTTTACTGAGGTCTTCTTCGTTGTAAAGCACGTAGCAATCGGCCAAAATATTCTCATCCCGACCCGCCCGTCCGGCCTCCTGGATGTAATTTTCCAGGGAATCAGAGATGTTGTAATGAATGACCAACCCCACGTCTTTTTTATCCACGCCCATGCCAAATGCAGAAGTGGCTACCATGATTTGAATTTCCCCCTCGATAAATGCATTTTGATTTTTGGTTTTTTCCCGGGCATCCATTTTCCCATGGAACGGTTTGGCATTAAATCCTTCTTCACCAAGTCGTTGGGCCAGTTCGGTAGCTTTTCGGGTCCTGGAAACATAGACGATCGTAGGGCAGGAATGGGTTTCGATCAAATCCCTCAAAGCCGTATACCTTTCTTCCTCTGTTTTAACTTTTTTGACGGTGTAATGCAGGTTGGTACGGGATGTACCTGAAGCGAACACCTCCAGGTTGAGAGCCAATTTCTCCTGAAAGTATTCACGGATATCCTGAATGACTTTTTGTTTTGCCGTCGCTGTAAAACATGAAATGGGAATCGGTTCCCAGAGGTTTTTCTTTTCCTGAACCGATTTTATAAAATCCCCGATGTATAAGTAATCCACCCTGAAATCCTGCCCCCATGCTGAGAAACAATGTGCTTCGTCAATGACGAACCGTGCTATTTTTCTCTGGAGGATAAGCCGTTCAATGGTTCGGGAACGTAAAGACTCAGGAGAAATATACAAAATGGCGGCTGATCCGTCCTGGACCCGTTCAATGGCATTTGCCCGTTCGATTGGATCCAGCAAACCATTTATAGTGACGGCCTGGGTGATTCCCATTTTCTCGAGGTTGTCCACCTGGTCCTTCATCAAGGATTGCAGGGGTGAAATGACGACGGTCAGCCCATTGACACTTTCACCACTGATCAAGGCCGGAAGCTGAAAAGTGATCGATTTACCTCCTCCGGTGGGAAATATCGTGAGAATGGATCGATGATTAACGGCTGCTCTCACGGCTTCTTCCTGAAGTGATTCGCCGTCAAATGTGCGAAAAGAATCAAAATGGAAAAACCGGTGTAGCCCCCTGTGAATATCCAGTTCCATATGACAATACGTGCAATCCTTTTCGCACGGAAGATTTCTCAACCGGGTCATTAGAGGTTCAACGCCCGGGTATTGTTTGAGAACCCATGGTGGCGTGATCGAATGCGTTTCACCGTGGTCAATAAAGGCATTGATAAGAGCCAGGCAATACGCCAGTTCAACGGGAAAGTCCAGGATAATTTCGGATATAGCCAGGTTCTGACAAATACGGTTGCCAAATTTTTTCCGGATGAGAGCTGGAAGATCCGTCCGGTCGGGTCGGAATTGGATGAATCGGAAAAAAGCACTGAATTTCTTTTGCCTGTGGAGCAGCAGGTAATATATATGGCGGAGCGTCGGATCGAGTTGATTAAATGCCTCAATTTCATCATAAAACAAATCCCGGGCTTTGAGGGCGTCGTTCAGCGGATTATTTAATTCATCCGTTTGAAGCTTGTCGTCCTTGAGCAAGGCATGATATGGCCGGGCTGGAAAAAGTAACGGGGAAAGAGGTAGTGTGTCAATGATATAGGTGGGCCCTATACCCGCGTTGGTGATGGCCTCCCCGATATAGGTCAGGTCAAAATCAAAAATATTGTGCCCGGCAACAAATCGAGTCCGTTTTAGAAATTCGATCAATCGCTTCTGGTCGGTGCTACGGAAATGGTTTCCATCTTCCCTGACACAACCAAGGTCCAGGATTTTCCTGTTCTCTGAGTTTGTTTCGATATCCAGAAATGCGATGGTATTATTGTTCCGCATGAAAGCCACTTTATCCGGGGTCAAATGAGCAGTTATGTCGTTTATGGTACTAATCTAACTAAATTCTGCAACGCATAAGGTAACGTAACGACTTGAAACGACCTCTGTTGGGGTAATTTCTCAGTACTTCTGCACTTGCATTTTCATAAAAGACAAGCAGTGTTAATGTTTTGTTTTTAAACAGTCTTGTTCACCAAATCATAAATTCCTATGGGTATTTCTTCATCTTTTTTGCCAGTTCATCATCACCATAAGCCCTACGTAGGCCCCACTATGCGCGGTTATGTTTCTTCGATCTGACAAAAAAAATATTTTGAAATACCACGATAGGAACTTAAAATTCGGTGAACTAGTTTGCCTGGCATTAAGTTCGTGATGCTTATGACGAGATTGTTATTTGTCATATCGAAGAAGATAAACCATGTATAGCCTTTGCTATATTACGCTTCAGATGATGAAGCCAGGGCGAAAAAGTATCCGTCAATAGTGTCAGGAAATCAGTACTAAATGCCAGAGTTTATGGACCATGCAAGAAATTGGATTTGGAAAATCGCAAATCGCCGAGCTGGAGGAAGAAAGATGAATTCTGATATTGGAGTCCAATATTATGCATGCCTGGTTCAGATTAAGGGAGGCTTGAGGAACCAATCATGGAAGGTTTAAAAGCATAAGCCCCCCCCGTCATGAGAGGGCTTATAATATTCCGGTGCTCTCAACTCTGAAGCAGTAGATATCTTCTATGTTCCGGGTTTCCTTTATGCGGCACAGACGTGGTCATCGAAGGTCCAGATAAGTGGACCTTGAGGTCCGTTTTATTGAACCTATTTTGCAGCAATGTTCGACCCTATACTGGGATGCGCATCACCCAAATCCTTTTCTGGTTTTTTGCTTTCAAATGTAACCATGAGGAATTGATATTCTTTATGGCTCCATTTTTACCGGATTATAGGTTTCCAGTACAACAGCCCGGTCCCTGGATACCAACGTTTCTGTAGCCTCATAGGTGAAATTTCCATCGGATACCGTATAATTCATTACAATTCCATTTCTTGGTTTATTCCCCCATTCGAATGCACCGTTCTTGTATTCTACGGTGCCTGTGATGGTATAGGGAGACCCCTCAGCTTGTTGGACAATACCTTGTTCTCCTTCAAAAGTCAGGATCATATCGATCGTGCCTGAAAGTGTATCCGATCGCATGTTGGTGGAAAATTTTACGGAATTCCTACCTGTAGTGACCAGTCGGGATACGCTATTGTTCACGACGAATTCTTCCGAGTATGCGTTTTCTTCGATCACATTTCCGGATTCGTCAGAAATCGAGTTGCTTCCATAATGAAAGTAATTACCGTCGTATTCATTGATGTATTTCACTGCGAACATGGTGAAATTTTTGGGAGCCACAATCCAATCTCCTGCCATTCGAGGATCCGCATCGGGATTGGAAGTGGAACCATTTAATATCGAATCCACGTCGTTGGAACTTTCGAGCCGGAGAGGGACCACATATTGAAGATTGATAGAATTGGGGTCCTGGAAAAAGGGCTCCGTTAATTGTACCTCCACACTCCCGTAGAATTTATCCCGGGGAATGACGATCTTATTATCCGAACTGAGGTTGAAATATTCCCTGGGTAGCATTCGGATGGTATCCCCATTTTGATCGAATAAGACATCCTCGCACAGACTTTCATCAATCCGGAAGGTGAATTCGCGGTCTTCTTTGTTTTCATACACCCCTCCCATCGCAACGGAAATGAGAAATTTGTGGTCATTGTCATTGGAGTTGTCGTAAATATAATCTCCAAGTATAATGGTACGTACCGGAAATTGATAGGGGAAATAAGCCGCTGTGTGGTCATAGTCCGGGTGATCGATCTCGAAATTTTGACAGGAGAAGAATAGGATGAGTGCGGTGAACGCTACAATCTGATTGGGCCAACTGCTTTTTTGCCAACCAGTTCCTTCCTTTGCCTGAGAGGCAGACTTCACCACCGAGAATCTCGCGTAAAACCCGCTTGATGTACCTCTTTGACCTGACTGAAAATATTTTTTCGTACCCTTAACCAAATAGCTCATTCGTCGCACAAATGATGATAAAATATATAGGTGTTTCATGTTTGTATAGTTTGTCCGTTTTTAATTCCATCCTTCATTTTGCACCAGATCAAACTTGATAACTTCCTTGTCCGGGATCGGACCATAGTGCATATATGAATTGTTGTAATTGCGTTGTTCTACATCAAAATAATGGTATGTACCGTCTTTGATCTGTACACCGCGTGCCGGTTCTGTCAGGTCACTTTTCCATCTGCGCAAATCCCAAAACCGGAATCCCTCAAAGGATAATTCGATTCGTCGCTCATTGCGGATCAGTTGCCTCATTTCATCCTGGCTTTTAATCTGATCCAGGTAAGTGTCGGGTTGTTCGATCCCCGCGCGTTTGCGAATTGCCATGATCACCTCTTTGGCTGAATAAGCGTTTCCACCACCGTTTTGCGGTCCCCATGCTTCATTCGCAGCTTCGGCGTAATTCAGGAAAATTTCAGTGTAGCGAATATGGGTGTTGAAGTGCTTCTGATTGGATGGGGAGGAGGGATTCGCATTCACATCTTCCCGAAGTAATTTCTTGAGGTAATATCCTGTACGGGTCGAATTCTGCACTGCATCCACCCCATTAATTCCGTCATCGACCCCTGTCAGTATGGTCTCACCTTTCATTTTACTACCGTGGTAGACCACATAGAGATCCAGACGGGGATCACGATTTTCGTATGGATTATTGGGATCAAAGCCGGATTCTTCCGATGAAATGGGAAAACCATTAGCCATGGGGAAAGCATCGACAAAGTTCTGGGTTGGATTGATCCGTCCATTGCCATATAACGAGGGTGGAAAATTGCTTTCTTCCCGTGATCGATTGGTGTAGATGGGTCTTCTCCACAGAATTTCCTGAAGATCAAGCTTGTCTCCACCAGTAATATCTGCCTCGTCTACCTGTTCTTTAAGGTAAAACACATGACCTTTTTCGTCCAGTCCGGCGATGCCTCCGATGTCATCGAGTAGGGAAGCGGCAAGATTGGCGGCTTCAGCCCACCGATCGACATTTCCTTCAGGGTTGAATGCAGGGCTGGCGGCCAGAAGCGCAAGTCTTGATTTGATAGCCAATGCATGTCGACCACTCATACGCTGCTGGCTAAAATCACCGAACACGTCATTGTAATGGCTGACATCTATTATTTCACTGAAATCAGGCGGTAACTCACTCAGACTTCCTGCGTTGCCATAATCCATGGGCAAAAAAGTCCGAGATAAATCAAGGTCTTCCATAGCACTTTGCACAAATTGATCGAAAGGTGCGCGTGGGGTATAGAAATCCTCTTCCGAATCCAGAAATTCATTATAAATCGGTGCACCGAGTAGGTTTCCATCCGATCCCATACCTCCGTGATTCCTGGCCAGGAAATATTTAAACAGTCCCCGAAGGGCGTAAGATTCGCCTTTGAGCCTTCGGATGTAGGCATTGTTCAGGTTTTCGTTGGTCCATTTCCATGGGATGTCATCCACCACATCCAGGAAATGATTGATGTATAAAATGGCTTGATTGCAATTGTCCCATAGATTCTGCGGGTTGTATAATGCGGACCATTCACCTGTGGCCATTCGCATGTATGAATTGAATTTGTCGTTGGACACCGCATCATCCGTGGCGACTTCGTCAAACCGATAATCATTGGTGGGAATAAGCGTATAAGCTCGGATCAATAAACCTTCTGCAAACGCCGGATCTTCGTATACCCGATCGATGGTGCTGTGGTTGTCGTTCTCCGGCTCGAGGATCGTACAACTTCCCACTACCATGAGTACGATTGACAGCGCAAAAAAGGTGTAAAATCTATTTTTTTTCATGATGTATTTCCTTTGCGTTAGAAATTAGTTTGTAATCCCAGTGTAAATGTTCGATAATAGGGTTGACCACCTACGTTTAAATCCCGTATTTCCTTATTCCTGGCAAATTGGATGATGTTGTCGGCGGCGAGGTACACTGCAAGGTTTTTCATTCGGAGTGATTCCAACACATTCTGTGGTAAATGATACGTCAGTTGGATCTTTCTTAACTGCAAATAGTCATCCGAATAAAGCCAATAACTCGACCGCCTGAAATTGTTGCTATTGGACTGGGAGCTCAATCTGGGGTAGGTCGCCGTGGAGCTGGTTTCCGGGGTCCAGGCTCCGCGCACAATCTCCGAATATTTTTTATTGCCATCCACCCAATAATAGTTTCCTTCCAGAAAATTTTCTGCTCCGGATCGTCCTTCCCCCAATACAAAAAGGGTGAGATCTTTGAAGCTTACTCTAAGTCTCAGGCCTGCGGACAATGGCGCCTGCCATCATCGTTGTTGTCGATGATGCCATCACCGTTTTGGTCTTTGTATTTGATATCCCCGGGCCTTACGGTCCCAAATGCCTGGATGGGGCTGTTTTCGATATCGGATTGATCCTGGAACAATCCAATCGCTTCCAATCCAAACGTCGCATCTTTGGGATACCCCTGTCGATATTGATACTCGTTGTCATAAACTTCGTCTACCCGGGTCCGCTCTGAGGTCACATACAGGAGATCAGCGCCCAGAAAGAAATTCCAATCCCCGACAGATTTGTTTAAACCGAGGCCAATTTCAGCTCCCTGGTACTTGTCTTCATCAAAATTCTCATATGGGATGAAATCCGTGTAAAAGGAAGGGTAAATCGTGTTGGGGCGAGTGACCAGACCATTGTACAATTCATGGAATACATTGGCTGTCAGACTGAGGGTCCGATTGAAAAATATACCCTCCACCCCAAAATTTAATTCGTTTCGTTTGGCGAATCCCAGGTTGTAGTTGCTGCTCCAATTCGAGCGTACACCTCCCCGGCTCCTGGATCCTTCAAACCAATTGTAACTCCCCGAACCGCCGTATCGGTTGTCGTAATAGAAAAACCCGCCGATAGGAATGTCGGATTTCAAAATTCCAGTCGATAAACGGAGTTTGAGGTAATCGATTCGCTCCGAGGCTTCGAGAAATTCCTCGTTGCTGAGTACCCATGCCACGCCTATAGAAGGGGCAAATCCGCCCCGGTTCCCGGTGGGTAATTTAACCGAATTGACGTATGCACTACTGAAGTCAATCAAGTAGGTATTCTTCAGGGAATATCCTAATTGTAAGCCCAGGTGTGCTTGTTTGACACCCTGAAAGTCCCCTTGTTGCTTGAATGTACTCCCATATCCCAACAGAGTCCCCGTAAACCGGTGATCTTCTCCGAAGGTTCGGTCATATTTCGTCATACCGTAAAAACCTACCCGGCGTTGGAAGAAGGAATTACCTACGGATTGGATACCCGGCCGTTCATCTTTACCGTGCTGTCGAAGATCGGCAATCAGGTCCGGCGACGAATCGCTCCAAATGGGTTCATAAACGGAGTATTCATTCGCAATGGTTTGATTATA
>CALGAA010000391.1 GCA_937952445.1 uncultured Bacteroidota bacterium
GAGCTGGTGCTCCCACTTCCCAGGGCGTCGGAGCTGGTGCTCCCACTTCCCAGGGTGTCGGAGCTGGTGCTCCCGCTTCCCAGGGTGTCGGAGCTGGTGCTCCCACTTCCCAGGGCGTCGGAGCTGGTGCTCCCACCACCCTTGTTGGGTGTTCGGTAAACTCCCACCTCCCGGGCGCTCATCACTAAAACGGTGCTTCTTCCCTAAACTCGTAAAATCTTTCCATGATCTTGTCATGCATTTTATCCACCTCAGATTCTGCAACCTTAGTGCCTGACCTGGCCATTTCGATCCAATCCCCTATGGTGTCTTTCCACTCCGTATTGATCTGCGAATCGTATGGTTTACCAACTCCCAGATTCTCGGGCCATAGTTGACTTTCAACGATGTAGGTCGCTGCCCGGTCAAACTGTCTGGATTGAAGTGCTTCCAGGGCCAGAGTAAGTTTGACGGCCCGGTACAGAACGCGTCCCTCGTATGCTCCTTCATAGGGTAAAACATGGATTTTCTCAAGAACCTCGTCTGCTTTTTTGGGGTTGCCTGACATTAATTGCATTCTGGCCAGGAGCATCCCCACCTGATAGTTGGAAGGATGTTTGGAATAATAGGGTTCCAAAAGTTCCAGTGCTTCTTTCAGTCGTTCTGATTTAGCCATCAAGTCTGCGAGATTCATTAAATATCGCCAGTTTTCCGGCTCCAGATTTAAGGCCGTACGAAGATCGCTTTCTTTCCGTGCGGGATTCGTATGATAAGCCGAACGCCAGGCGTATAATGTGGCAAAACCAGTATGATCACTTATTTTGGTCAAATGTTCCCGGGCTGCATCCTGATTGCCCACGTGGGCATGGATCAATGCCAGGTAGTACCGGGGTTTCCAATGGTCCGTCTGGGTGACTACCCAGTCCAGCATTCGCGCGGTTTCCCGTCGGAAAGGAAATACAAAATCCGCCTGACCCGCATCCGCTTTGGTGAGGTGTTCGTCTTTCCGTTCGCTGTCCTTGTACAGGTAGGCCATCCAGTAATCGATTAGATTATGGGGTGGTGCCAATTCCAAAATCCGGATGGCATCCTCCGTACGATTGAGTTTAGTCTTATACCAAATGGCCATTTCCAGGTACGTTTGTTCCGGTAATTCATTTCGGATTACAGATTGCAATCGAACTCCATCCTGTGGATCTCCTGTACTTAGGTATTTCTCGAGAGCTACGAATGGGTTATCCGGATCTGATTGTCGTAATCGAGCGGCCAGATCCGCATCAAAAGGTTTTTGTTGCATCCGATCAAGGACCAACTGAAGCCGGATCGCTCCCGGGTGACCGTATTGCACGTCCAGGATTTTGTCGAGATAACGCTGACAACGGTGCCAATCCCGATCCCAGAAATGGGCTGCGGCTAATTGGTACCAGGCCGGAACGCGCCAGGCAGGGGATAAAGCTGCGATTTCCCAACCATCGAACGCGTCCACCATTTGACCGATCTGATCCGCCGCGTGGGCATAATAATAATTCGCCATCGGATCGTAGGTGTTGATGCTCAAAGCTCTGCTCGCGTAATGAAATGCGCTGTCGTATTGCATTTTTCGAAATTGCAACATCGCCATTTCGTTGAGTGCCGGAACAAAAAAGGAATCCTGTGTCAGGGATTGGCGGATGTGTTCAAGAGCAGTTCCATATTGACGGAACCGCGCATAGTCATGCCCCAAAATGTACTGATTATAGCCGCCTTCCTGATCGAATTCATCCGGAATTTGGAGGGGACGACTCAACGCGCTTGGGCTGGACCATTCAGGGAAAATTACCGTTTTCCCGAAAGTGATTTTGGTGATGGCTTCCGGTCTGACCAAAAACATCAGGTGTTCGGGCTTCAAGGGCTGAATATCCATGGGTTGTAGCGCGATCAATTCTTCATCCGCCCAAATTTTGACCGTGTCGGTGACCGGTTCGAGCGTTATCAAATCGATTCCCAGACTGCTTTGGTGGTTCTCAAAATGCCATACGCTGAATTTATCAGCGAAGTCCACTTTACCAATCCCGTGGTAGGGGAACCAATATTCTGTCCATTGGTCGAGTTGCTGAGGGGCAAATCCCAATTGTCGGAATGGTGTTTGGCTGCTGGACGGTGAATTTTGGTTGAGCAACCGACCGCTTTGCACCTCGACGTATTGCCCTGCTTCGTCCGTGAGGAGTCGTTCCCAGATTTCACCCGCATCGGAAAGTGCCCACAAAAAAACCTTCTTCCCCGGCTTGGCATCCCGGTCGGCCAGGTGAATCATTCCGTCATTCGTGTTTTCGTAATATGTGCCAAATATATCGCTGCGTTTTCCTACGATATGGTACGATTTGGAACCTCCGAAGGCATTGTTTTGGTATACGGAAAGATCAGTGCCTCTGCTGGTATCGATGGGCCAGGGATGGTGACGACCATTGTGACCGATATAATGCGTTCCCGGGTCGATAAAATGCAGGTCTTCCCGGGCCGGAACGGCTACGTTCATCCAGGTGTAATAGGGCTGGTCCAGATCGCTTGCATTGAACCAGTGGACCCGGGTGGAAAACCGGGCTTTGTCCGGGGGCAAATTGATTTCGACCACCCACCGTGTTCTGGTCAGCAGATCCAGCGCTGAGATGAAACAGCTCACACTGCCGTCTTCTTTTGTCATGGTATGGTAGTCTACGGGAGTGGAAACCGTAGGCGTGTGGCCGATTATCCCAAAATTGAACTCGATGCCTCCGCTGGTCCAGGGTCCCCGCATGGCGATATTCCGAAATTTGACCACATCGTTGGCGTAAATGAATGGTTCATCCCGGGTCTTGTCCCAGGCCCCCCAGATTTTCCCACCGATTTCGGGTGCAATCAATACCCGGATATGTTCATTTTCGAGCTCCACCAGTTTCCAACTGTGGGGGCTTCCCTCCGTTTCGTAACCATCAAAAGTGAAATACGGATAGATTCGACCGGTACGGGGAATCGGATTGGGATCTGAGAATCCGTAAGTCAGCATGGTAGTATCCACTTCCCGGATAGTAGCCGGGGCCTGGCTGTAAACCTGCGGAAGGGAAAAGAGAAGTAGTAGGGTGATTATGAAATTTTTCATCGGCAACATTCTGATTTATAAGGGCAGATTAAAATGGCCATACACACGGATCTACACCATCCGGAAGCCTGACTACTTACGCCCGTTAATTCACTGCCATTTTAGCTTCACATGGCGGGTATCATCAAATCAAAAGTATATATCGGCAGTCCCGAGGTATTTTTCCGCGATGGGCGCATAATATTCCTTGATTTCCTCCAGATCGTAAATGGTCTGAGATTTGGAATACAAGTCATATTGATTGAAATCCCGGATCCATTCCAGGTATTGTTCGTCCCCTTTGGCCATCAGCGAAGAATAACTTCCTCCTGTATGCCAGGGGTAAAATGAATGATACCGGATCATGACCATCCCCGCTTCGGGCAGGTTATTTCCCTGGTGATTTTTCAAAACCTGGTAGAGGTATTCATCGTGGCCCCATGCCAGCTCGAGTTGGTCGAGTCCACAATTTTCAGGATAAATCCCATTGGTCGTATTGTACCGTGGATCGGCCATATCGGGATTGAGTTCGTTGAACTCGGGATAGACCAGAGTGTCGGGCAGCGCAGCACCTACAACGAAAATATCACCGACCAGTCCCCACTGCTCGGCCTGGCTGGTCCCGTCCTCATCGCTTCCCTTGACGTACATCATTTTGCCCAGGTCGTGAATCAGGCCCACAAGCTGCATCCAGTCGGGCCGGTTATCTTGCCTGATCGCTTCCGCGGATTGGGCGAGGTGCTGGATATTGGGCAGATCCAGATCCGGGTCGCTGACATCGATCAGATCGTTGAGTTTGATAAAAGCATCCCACAAATTCATCGGCGTATCGTAGGTGAGGTATTTCTGTTTCATGCGGCGGACGTAATCATAGGTTTGATTTTGCCGCATTTTTTTATAGTGCTCCCGGACCGCTGCGGTCGCGTCACTTTGATCGTAATTCCGAAAGGTTTTTTCTTGAGTTTCCATATTAAAAGAAGATAATGTATAAACAAATCGTCGCAATTAAAATGCAGATGCTCCAGATTTTAACGACCCGGGCGTTCTTGTGATCGGTCTTGAGAATGTCCGGGAATTCACTCGGAATTCCCTGTGGTCTGCGTATGGTAAATATAGTCATAAAAATTAAAATGATGATAAAGGTTATCGCCATGTGATGCAAAAAAGCAATGTCGGGGATGAAGTACAGCAAGGCACCGTAGACAGGAATGTTGAGCAGCATACCCCAAAACGCCGCACCCGCCGGCACTTTTTGCCAGATAAAACCCATAAGAAAAACGGCCACCACACCGGGCTGAATAAAACCCCAATACAGTTGCAGGAAGAGGTAAAGTCCGCCTTCAAATTTACTGATAATGGGTGCCCAAAGGCACGCCAGGATCATAAAGA
>CALGAA010000392.1 GCA_937952445.1 uncultured Bacteroidota bacterium
GCAACTACAGAACCCTTAATAATACTGCATCATATGCGTTTCTTAGGAATATGAGTTAGGGAGTTCACTAACTAAGCGAGACCCTTTACCCCCGGATTCGCACCGCTTACCGGGGGTCATTCACATTGAACGCCCTACGGGGTTCTGTGTCTCGGTAAGAGGAATATCGTCAGGGGATGTGTTCTAATTAATCCAATGTGATAAAGTAAATCGAAAAAAGCATTGAGTCGGGGGTAAGTTTTTGAGGAGACTCTAAGCAAACCAAAGTCCAGGCAGATCATTACACAAAAAAGGGCCATCGGTGTGTACCGATAGCCCTCGATATGCATTTGGGTATATAATTATCCTAATCGACATTATCGTGCAAATACGGACTATTGCGTTTGATTTCCGGCTCGTCGTCTTCCTGGTTATACGTCCAGGTAGGTCCTTCGTCAAATCCCGAATCCACAGGGTCATCGAGGTGAACCCTTCGCCTTTTATACGCCGGTACATTTTCGAGTTCGACCACGTTCTTATGCGCATACATTTTCTTTTCATCCAATCGGCCGGGCTCGAAAGTGTGCTGTCCAATACCGGTTTGCCGTTGTGCCCGGACAGGTTTTGAACCCACAAAAGGATCCTCCTGCTTATTGTAATTATCCGCAATATCGTCCATGGAAGGATCTTCCCCTCTTCCTTCATATATCACCGTCGATGGATTGGATTCACCAGCCAATTCAAATTCTATTTCTCCGGGTGCTACGGTTTGCTGAACGGTTTTTACGGGTTTGGGCTTTTCGACCACATCCTGCGCTGGTTGTGAATCCGAAGTGGCAGAAGACTTCCGGTTGAATCCCGTAGCAATAACCGTCACGCAAATTTGTTCCCCAAGGGATTCATCGTAACAATTACCCCAGATGAGGTTGGTATCGTTGCCTGCTTCTTCCTGGACGTATTCCGTAATTTCAAAAATTTCGTCCATGGTGATTTCTTTAGTTCCGGACGCAATATTCAGCAAAATATCTTTTGCCCCCCGGATATCATTTTCCTCCAGTAATGGACAATCCAATGCTTCCCGAACCGCTTTCTTGGCTCGCTCCTCGCCCTCACCATAGGCAATACCCATTATCGCCACCCCGCTTTCCCGCATAACGGTATTGACGTCTTCGAAATCCACATTCACATAACCCGGCACGGTGATGATTTCGGCAATCCCTTTGGCTGCCGTCGTCAAAATGTTGTCCGCATGAGAAAAGGCATCCGAAATGCGCAGATTCCCGTAAATTTCCTTGAGTTTATTATTGGACACGATAATCAACGCATCCACGTTTTCGGTTAATTCTGCGATGCCGTCCTCCGCATGGAGGATACGGGTTTTTCCTTCAAACTTAAACGGCAGGGTCACGATTCCAACCGTCAAAATGCCGAGTTCACGAGCCGTTTTGGCAATGATAGGAGCTGCCCCGGTTCCGGTTCCTCCACCCATTCCTGCGGTGACAAAAACCATTTTCGTGCCGTCGCCCAGAAAATTTTCAATTTCGTCTATGGATTCCAGACAGGCCTTTTTTCCCACTTCCGGTTTTGAACCCGCCCCGCGACCTTCTGTAAGATTTGGTCCCAGCTGAATCTTGATCGGTACGGGACTGAGATCCATAGATTGATGGTCCGTATTGCACAAGGCAAAATCCACCCCTACAATGCCCTGACGGTACATGTGGGAGACGGCATTACAGCCTCCTCCGCCGACACCGACGACTTTTATAATTGACTTCTCGCGTGATGGTATATCAAACTCCATAATTTATCTTTTTAAAGTGACGTAATTTTATTGTTTTGAAATAAACATTTACTAATTCAGGTCAGAATCCGGACTGGCTTCAAACCAATCCCTCGTGCGGTTGAAAACGCTGCCCCAGAAAGACGATTTTTTAGACCCGGAACTTTCTGAACCATGGTTTTCGTCATCCATTTCATCCGGTTCATCTGAATCCCGGCGGCTTGATCCACCCATGTTTCGAACCGACTGAGTAGCTGAATCGGCGCCGATCTCCGCTTTTTCCATACCGGCATCATTATCCGGATCAATTTCCATTTCGATCGCAGACCGGTATTTTCGATTTTCCAGGCCATTGAGCAACAACCCGATCGAGGTAGAAAACACAGGGCTACTCAGATCTTTGATGTATCCATGTGCCAGATGTTCGATCGGATAACTGACTTTCGTGGGAATGCCGGTGTGGTATTCCACCAGATCTTCCAGGTGCTTAAGTCTTGATCCGCCTCCGGTCAGTACGATCCCCCCGATCAATTTGTCCCTATACCCTGATTTTTCGATCTCATACATCACGTATTCCAGGATTTCTTCCATCCGGGCCTGAATGATCAAAGCCAGGTTTTTCTCCGAAATTTCTTTGGGGCTACGTCCTTTGAGTCCCGGTATGGTAATAATTTTATTCTCCAGCACCTCCTCAGCAAGCGCAGATCCAAATTTAACCTTCAGCTTTTCCGCCTGGTAATTCATTATGGTACATCCTTCCTTGATGTCCCGGGTCACCACGTATCCGCCAAAAGGAATGACAGCGGTATGTCGCACGACACCTTCGTAAAATATCGTAAGATCCGTGGTACCTCCCCCGATATCTACTAAAACGATACCAGCTTCTTTCTCTTCTCGGTTGAGAACGGCCATGGATGAAGCTATAGGCTCCAGGGTGATGTCCGCCACCTCCAAACCAGCCTTTTTAATGCATCGAAGGATATTATTGGATGCGGTAATCTGACCAGTGATAATGTGAAAATTACCCTCCAGCCGGATGCCCGACATTCCGATGGGTTCGGTAATTCCCCGTTCGTTGTCCACAGTGTACTCCTGGGGAATAACGTGGAGAATTTTGTCGCCCGGTGGCAGGACCAACTTGTACATGTCATTAATCAGTTTGTCGATGTCTTCCTGACTGATTTCATCGTGCGCATTATCCCGGGTCAAAATTCCATGATGGTGCAAGCTCTTAATGTGCTGCCCGGCAATCCCTACGTGGACCGTTTTGATCTTGGCTTTTATCTGCCGTTCCACGATCTGAACCGCTTCCCGGATCGACTTCACCGTTTTTTCAATGTTGGACACAACGCCCCGGATAACGCCGTCGCACGGCACGCGACCCAGGCCCAAAATTTCAAGCTTCCCGTGCTCGTTCTTGATTCCCGCTACGACACAGACCTTCGTGGTGCCAATGTCTACCGAGACAACGACGTCCTCAGGATTGTAGTGTTTTGATTTCATAGGTGTATATTTCACGGATTTACTATTTTCTTTCCCACAATTTGATTTTCATACCCGATGACCAGCTCACTGTATTTATCCCAGCCCACCCGGCTGAGGCCATCGCGTAAAAATATTTTTAGATTTTCGAATTTATCCGGCATGTCATCCAGGGTGTTCATCCGGATGGTAAAATCTCCAACCAAAGGATAAAACAGGATCTGCCCGGATTTATTAACATGGATTTCACTGACATACCCGGACATAAATTCATCAGCTTCGACGGCCCTGGCTACCTTAAACAGATCCTGGTGAATCTGACTGGAATCAACATGGTGATTCAACGGTAAAAGGGGGATGTTTCCGGTGGCCAACATCGTGCGGGGTGTATAATGCCCCGACACCGGCATCGAATGTCCATCCTGATCGATGTAATAATCCCCGCCGTTTTCGCTGTAGATCCGAAGGAGCGGCAGCCGTTCCACAAGTTCGATACGAAGCCGGTAATGCTTGTCGATATACGCCCGGCATTCCTTTACAAACGGATTGGACAGATACAAATCCTCTACGGATTCCAAAGACATCGAATCGATCGGAAATCCTACAATGGAATCGGGATAAACGGTTCTCAACAATTGTCGCAATTCAAACGAATCCAGCATCCGATGCGAATCACCGGATTCTTTCACGGTAATTTCCACCCCACTCAGATGCTGTCTGTTCAAAAACCCAAAGGATGTAAAAAGAGCCACAACGCTGAGAATAACCGCAAGGGATACACCCAGACCGATGAGTCGATTGATATGTTTTCTGCGATCAGTCATGGCGTTCTCCCAATTTTACAATTTCCTGAGCGATAAGATGCGCAGCCTTTGGCTTGTACATCTTTTGGATATTCTGCCCGAGACTTTTCAATACCTCTGACTGATGGACCAATGAGACCATTTTCTCAATGCCAGTGGCCACGGCTTCACTGTCGGCCAGCATTTGAGCCGCATCCACATCAACCAATTTCCGGGCATTTCGGGTTTGATGATACTCAGCTACATTCGGTGATGGAATGAGCAGCGCGGCTTTGCCCAGGGCAGCCAGTTCGGTCAGGGTCAAAGCGCCGGCCCGGGCAACTACGAGATCAGAGGCTGCGTACATTTTGGCCATGTCTTCGATAAACTTCACGGCGGTCACATTGGGTAACTCAGCCGTAGCACACTGGCGGTATTCTTCCTCATACAGCGATCCGTACTGCCAGATAAAATGAATATTTTTATGAGATCGGATTTGATCGGTGTTTTCGCCAAACATTCGATTGAGCGTGCGGGCCCCGAGACTCCCTCCTAGCGATAAAATCACTTTTTGTTCCGGTGAGAGGCCGAGATCTGCACGAGCATTTTCTCTGGTCCATTGAGACTTCAGCAAGGATTCACGAACCGGGTTTCCAGTAAAAATTATTTTGGAAGCAGGAAAATAAGTTTCCATCCCTTCAAACGCGACGCAGATGCGATCGACCTTCCCGGCCAATAGTTTATTTGTCAATCCCGCGTGAGAGTTTTGTTCCTGGATCAATGTGGGTATTCCTTTCCGACTGGCCATTTCAAGTAAAGGTCCGCTGGCAAATCCTCCAACCCCGACGACCACATCCGGTCGGAATCTATTGATCAACCGGGCTGATTTCCGTAAACTGCTGACCAATTTAAAGGGGAAAGCAAGATTCCGGAACATATTCTTCCGGTCGAGCCCTGAAATCCAAAGACCTTCAATGGGATAACCAGCAGCCGGCACTTTTTCCATTTCCATTCGTCCTTTGGCGCCCACAAAAAGAACTTCGGTACCGGGTACCAATTCACGCAACGCATCAGCAATCGCCAACGCTGGAAAGATATGTCCGCCTGTACCACCTCCGCTAATCATCACCTTCATCTTTATCGTTGTTTAAATGGATTCCATCTTTCTCCACCTGCCGGCTTACGCTCAAAATAATACCAAAATGCACCGCTGTAAAAAACAAAGAGGTTCCTCCCATACTTACCATGGGCAAAGTCAGTCCGGTAGCCGGTACCAAATGCACCGAAACCGCAATGTTGGCCAACGCCTGCAGGACGATGCTCATGCAAAGTCCAAAGGCAAGCAACGCCCCAAATGCCTTTCGGGATCGGGTAAGCAACCGGGTGCATCGGAAAAGCAATAAAATGTATAAAAATAAAATACCGACTGCGCCGATCACACCGTATTCTTCACAGATAATGGCATAAATAAAATCCGCGTAGGGGTAGGCGATAAAGTTCCGTTGTACGCTGTTCCCAGGTCCCTGTCCAAACCATCCTCCCTGTGCTATGGCAATTTTGGCCTGGATGTTGTCCCGGCTGGCTTCTCCCGAAATAAAATCGTTGATGCGGCTCACCCAGGTATCAAACCTGGTATATTCCGGGTACGCCTGTCCGATGAGAATGAGCAGAGCCAGACAAATCAGACCGCATAAAAAGATCAATCCGATGTACTTGAGTTTGATCCGTCCGACGAACAACATCACCAGACAGGTCGCAAACAAAATCACCGCTGATGACAAATCGGAAGGTGCGATCAGAACGCAGATTAAAATTATGGGAGCAAGAAGTGGCAAAAACGCCGTTCGAAAATCTTTGATTATGGCCTGTTTGGTGGAAATACTCCGGGCAAGCAATAAAATGATCGCCACTTTAGCCAGGTCACTGGTTTGAAAAGTCAGGCCAATCACAGGGATTGATAACCAGCGCCGGGCGTCGTTGATTTCTTCTCCGACAAACATGGTGAGGAAGAGAAGAACTATGGTAAGTGCCAAAAACGAGGGAGCAATCGCACTAAAAAAACTCACGGGAACCTGATGGACGACATACACAATAAATCCCGCTGCCAGGAGCACTACAAAATGTTTGATCAGATGATATCCGGCACCAGGACCCTCAAACCTGTACTCCATAATGCCCGCGGATGAATATACCGCCAACATCGAAGCCAGGCACAGCAGACCAAAAACGATCCAGATCGATCGGTCTCCCCGAAGGTTGTTTAATATGTGCTGAACAAATGTCATCGTCGTTTTCTTACCATTTAAAATCCGAGGCTATCGCAACCCCTATTCAGTCAAAAAAGAAGGGCGTAGAATCTTTCACGATTCTCGTTTTCTCAACCCCACGCCCAGTGACAAGTCGCATGTTCCCCCGAACACACTTTTCTTTGAAACCTTAGTAGAAATCTTGTCCTTTGTTCTTGATTCAATATTGACTAAACAAATATAAAAAAAATATCACATCTAAAAATATTTTTATTCGTTTTTATCTCATTATAAGCTAAATAAAGATATTAAAAATCAATAATGTGACTTTTTGCTGCTTCATAATTATCTTATTTTCAATGTTATAATAGCGACCACTGCAAGCATAACTCCAATGATCCAAAATCTCGAAACTATTTTTGATTCGTGGTATCCCAGCTTCTGGTAATGGTGGTGAAGCGGCGACATTTTGAATATTCGGCGGCCCTCCCCGTATTTTCGCTTGGTGTACTTGAAATACGATACCTGAAGAACTACGCTCAAGGCCTCCACCAAAAAAATACCGCATAATATGGGAATTAACAATTCCTTTCTCAGCAAGATTGACATGCTGGCGATAATCGCTCCAAGGGTCAAACTACCCGTATCCCCCATAAAAATGGTAGCCGGGTAGGCATTGTACCATAAAAAGCCAACGCAAGCCCCCACAAAACAAGCTGAAAACACCACCAATTCACTGGTTGCAGGCAAATAAAAAATATTCAAATACTCCGCAAAAATCGTATTCCCCGACACGTAGGAAAAAATCCCCAGCGTGGCCCCGATTATCGCGGACACCCCGGTCGCCAATCCATCCAGGCCATCGGTCAGGTTACTGGCATTGGATACGGCGATGATGATAAAAACCACCAACGGGATAAAGATTAAGACTGCATTGGTCCGGCCATTATCACTCACTGGCAGTATCTGACTGTAATCCAATTGATTTTCTTTCAGAAATGGCACATTGGTCAGGTAATTGTGCACATCAACGTAAGGGGTTTCATCATCAATGGGACTCACCGCCCGGTCAAGCTGTGACTCTTTAGCTAGTTTTTTGTCGATCCGCACCGTAATATCTCTATTATTCAGCATGGTAATGCTGATCACAAGCCCGAGGATAATCTGCCCCATCACCTTAAATTTCCCTTTCAGGCCTGATTTGTTCTTTCGAAAAACCTTGATGTAATCATCTACGAATCCGATCAATCCCATCCATACGACCGTAAAAATCATCAATTGGATGTAAATATTGGTCAGGTCAGCCAGAAGTAAGGTCGGAACCATGATCGCGAGGATGATGATTATCCCCCCCATCGTGGGGGTTCCTTCTTTGGATTTCTGACCGGAAAGACCCAGATCTCTGATTGATTCTCCGATCTGTTTCCTGGCCAACAGGTTGATGATTTTCTTGCCAAAAAACAAGGTTACGATGAGTGAAATGATTACAGCCAGGGCGGATCTAAATGATATATACTGGAACAGACGCGCACCGGGCAGGTCAAAATGGGATTCGATATATTCAAACAAGGCATAGAGCATGAATCATCGTTTTACTTTTTGAACCAATGCCTGCTCCAGTTCATATCGATCATCGAAAGGGCGTTTCACCCCTTTGATTTCCTGGTAACGTTCGTGTCCTTTTCCGGCGACAACGACGACATCTTCCGGATAGGCCATCGACACGGCCATCCGAATGGCTTCCTGACGGTCCGTGATTCGGAACGTTTTGGATTTCGAGACGGGATCAAGGTCATCATACATTTCAGCGATTATCTGATCCGGGTCTTCATCCCGGGGGTTATCCGACGTCAAAATGACCAAATCAGCATTCTTAGCTGCCACCCTGGCCATTTCCGGACGCTTCTCCCTGTCACGATTGCCCCCACAGCCCAGCACGATAAGAATTCTTCCGTCCCCGCTCACGATTTCCGCGGCAGCTTGAGTCACTTTCTCCACCGCATCCGGAGTATGTGCATAATCCACAATTCCGAGCGGCCCGCGCGATATTCCTTTCACCCGCTGAAATCGGCCCGGCACTTCTTCCAGATCGGAGAGAAATCGGAGCGTTTCATCGGTGTCCAGATCACATAGATCAGCAACAGCATATGCTGCTGTTAAATTGTACGCGTTAAATCTACCGGTCAGCCGTGTAATCATCTCCCGGCCACCCAATCGTAGGGTCATCACGGTATGATCCACATGTAAAATTTGACACGAATAATCGGCTAAGCCGGTAAGACCATAGGTTTTGACTTTAGCCCGGGTGTTCTGAACCATCACTTCTCCATTTCGATCATCCTCATTGATGAGGGCAATTGCGTCGGATTTGAGGTGATCGAAAAATGACTTTTTAGCTCGAATATAATGGGCAAATGTCTCGTGATAATCGAGATGGTCATGGGTAATGTTCGTAAAAATAGCGACATCAAAATCCAGTGCATGAACCCTATTCTGGTCCAGTGCGTGAGAACTGACTTCCATAAAAACATAATCACACCCGTTAGCCACCATCGCGGCCAGATCACGGCTAAGCGAAACGGGATCGGGTGTGGTCAGTCTGGCGGGCATTTCCTCCTCGTGGTTTTTATTGACAATGGTCGAAAACATCCCGGCACGATATCCCAGCTTCACAAACAACTGATGCAGCAGATATACTGTACTGGTTTTACCATTGGTACCGGTCACCCCAACCAAAGTCACCTCACGACTCGGATAGCCGTAGAACCATTCCGCAACCAGGGAAGTCACTTTTCGGGCATCCTCTATCTGCACCCATCTTTCTTTATCCATCTTAAAATCGGGCACCCATGCTATTTCTGAAAGAACGAGAACAGCTCCATTTTCCACAGCCTGGCCAATGTACCTGTTTCCATCAGTCACGGTTCCACGGATGGCTATAAAAGCCCACCCCGGCCGGACTTCCCGGCTATCTGTGGCTATTCCCCGGATAATGACTTCATCTGAGTCAATTACCGGAGGATATCCGATCGCCTTTAAAAGAGATGTGAGGGTATGTTCTGTCATCCCAATTTCAAAAATATTTTTTTGTCTTCAATAGGAGTTCCCGGATCAAGTGATTGTTCTTTCACCCGGCCTGTACCAGAGGTAATGACCCGGAGTCCCATATTTTCCAGTAAAAAAAGAGCGTCTTTCAAGCCCATACCCACTACGTTTGGGATGGCCCCCTCTCTGACAAAACGAGGCGCAAGGTTAAAATCGGTTGAGTCCTGCATGATCACCGTCCAGTCACTTTCAGCGGATTTTCTTGTTTTGAGACCTAAGTAGCCAAAGACTTTATCAAAGTCTTCGGAATATCCGACTTCAAAAACGGGTAAATGAATCTCTGCAGAGGCGAGTATGGGCTTGTCGTTGAGCACTTTCATCAGCTTCGGATCAGTAGCATAGCAGTAATCTACGATTTCCTTAAACACTGGGGCGGCAATCTTACTGCCATAATACCCATGTTTTTTGGGGTCGTTAATCACGACTATGCAGGAATATTTGGGCTGATCCGTAGGAAAATACCCAACAAACGACGCTATATATTTCTTTCTGGTTGCATTTTTATCGGCGTAATTAATCCGGGTAGTGCCCGTCTTTCCAGCTACGCTGTAATCCGAACTGATCAGGTTCTTCCCGGTCCCGTTGCGCACGACTTCCTCCAGCATGTGCTGGGCTTTTTCGATAGAACTTTCCGAGGCAATTCGGATCGATTTCTTGTTGGGATACAACGGTCGCACCAGATTCCCCGATTTCATTTCTTTATCTCCCAATCTCGGAGGAACGTAATATCCATCATTTGCCACTGCGTTGTAAAAAGCCAGCATTTGCAGTGGCGTAGTCCGGAGTTCATAGCCATGTGACATATAAGGTATGGACATGGTAGAACTCCAGGTTCCCTGTTTGGCAGGGATATTTTGACGTTCAGCTTTCGAATAAATATCCGGTTCCGGTTCTCCGGGTATTTCAATTCCCGTTTTGGATTTTAGAAAAAATTGATTCATATACTTGAAAAAACGATCGGGACCATCATCGCTACGAAAATATTTGATCGCCAATTTTGCCATAGCTACGTTGGAAGAAACGGCGAAAGCGGTTTCGACGGTAGCTGTGTCAAACGGATGGCCTTCTGAATCCCGTATTGTTCCTGAACCCACCCGCAGATATCCGGGCCCGATATGAACCAAATCATCCAGATTAAGGTTTGCGTCTTCAAACAAAGCCAACATAGTGGCTAATTTAAATGTCGATCCCGGCTCGTACAATCGCCCAACTGCATAGTTGAGGTCCTCGGCGTATCCGCCGGAAGGCATCCGTCCGAGATTCGCGATGGCCTTCACATGACCCGATTTGACCTCCATGACGATGGCGGTCCCCCACTCAGCTTCGTGTTCGGTCAAAACCTGCTTAAGCGAATACTCTGCAATATCCTGAAGATTGACGTTGAGAGACGTTTGAAGATCGTTTCCTTCTTTCGCTTCTATTTCGGTCAAATCGTGGATGGGTATTTCGATACCCCGGGCGATCCGTTGTACATACCTTAATCCATCTACCCCTCCGAGCAAATCGTCGTAATACATTTCCAGCCCCAGCGGGCTCCGATCTCCCTTCATTCGCCCGATCGTCCGGCTGGCCAGACTACCGTATGGTTTTAATCTGCTGGATTTTTGTTCCAGTACCAACCCTCCCTTGTACCCGTCCATCGACAAAAGCGGATATTTCTTAATTTTTTCCACCAGTGAATAATCTGCATTTCGCGCGATGAGGAACGAGCGCTGTCGTTCTCTTCTCGCTTCGGTCAATTCTTTTTTAACCTGAGCTATGGATTTCCGGGGCCAAACATCCCTCTGGAGGTAATAGCTCAAAGAATCCACATTGTTCGTAAAGTATTCTTCCCTCATTGCCTCCGATCCAAAATCAACCCGGACATCAAAATAGGGAATACTGGTGGCCAGGAGACTTCCATCGTCAGCCAAAATATTACCTCTCTGCGCTTTTACGGTCTGTTTGCGGATAGAAAATTCCTCGCCCAACTCAACCCAATAAGCGCGTTCGATGGTATCGATCTTGATCACCTGGCCAATAATAACCAGGCTAACCAGTACCAACACGTAAAAGACGATATAGGCACGACTCAATATTTCCTTCCGTATGCTCATCGACTTTTTGGAGCTTTTAGAATAAGCGGTTTCGATCCTTCCTTTCCAATTTCGTTTTCATCCAAACGATCTTCCAGGCTGGACAAAGAGGCGTCGTTCATCCATTGCGCCTGAAGGGTCAAATACTTCCAGTTGAGCTCTTTTACCTCCTTTTTCAAATGGGTAATTTTCCGAACTTTCTTCTCCGCAATGTGGGAGTTCATAATCGCCAAAAAGGCCAGGACAAACAAAAAAAGTACGTACCGGCTGTTGTTATTCAACCAGTTAGTGACCTGACGGCTTCCTATTTTACGCTGCATCTTCATTTTCTGTTCTTTCTGCGATTCTCAATTTTGCACTACGTGAACGAATATTTTCAGCCCGTTCAGCCGGGCCAGGCATCAGGGGTTTTTTGGTGATCGAATGCCATTTTCGATTGGGATTATCGTAGTTTTCTTGCGGCTTTTTTCGATCAACCACCCCATGTTTAAAATAATTTTTAACCAAACGGTCTTCTAAAGAGTGAAAGGATATGATGGCCACACGCCCCCCAGGCAGTACCATCTCCGGCAGACGGGACAGGAATCTTTTCAGAGCTCCCATTTCGTCATTCACCTCAATGCGGATGGCTTGAAATACCTGGGACAAATACCTCATTTTGGAACCCACAGCGTTTTGTTCGGCAACCAGGGCCAGTTCCGCAGTGGTCTTAATGGGCGTGAGCTTTCGAAACGAAACCAGGGCTTCAGCCAATTTTTTTGAATTTCTGATTTCACCGTAATCCGAAAACATATACCACAAATCCTCCAGCGAATACTGATTTACCACGTACTCTGCGGTCAGTGTTGCATGTTGATTCATCCGCATGTCCAATTCTGCAGCATGGCGGTACGAGAATCCGCGATCTCCTTCGTCAAACTGCATCGAGGACACTCCGAGATCAAGCAGTACGCCGTGAACCCGGGTCACTCCATCAGCCCTTAGCACATCAGCCATGTCGGCAAAATTATTATGCCTCAGCCGCAACCGGGAATCATCAGGAGCACCTTCAAACACAGAGCTATCCTGATCAAAGCCATACAAAATTCCGTCTCCTAATCTTTCGAGAATTAACCGACTGTGACCGCCTCCGCCAAAAGTACCATCTACATACACCCCTCCTTCCTGCACGACCAATCCGTCAACTGCTTCCTTCAATAAGACTGAATAATGTTTCACTCCTATTCGCTTTCATCAGAACTACCTCCCCCCAGAACCTGCTCAGCAAGTTGAGAAAATTCCTCGGGCTCAGCATCCAACATTCCATAATAGGTTTCCTTGTCCCAGATCTCGATGCGATCCAGATAAGCGAACAACACTGCGTCTTTTTCAATTCCGGCATAATCCAGGAGATTTTTTCCAATTAAAACCCGATCTGCCGAATCCGTCGTGACACTGTTGACCCCTCTGAAAAAATAACGGATAAAATTCCGATCCTTTTGCCTGTACACATTGAGATCATTAACCCCTTCCACTATTCGATCCCAAACTTTTTCGGGATACATCATAATGCATTTTTCAAATCCACGGTTCACAAAGAAGGTCGCAGGAGACAAACCTCCAAGCTGTTTGAGCAATTGAGCCGGCATTTTCAACCGACCCTTGCCATCCAGACGACATTCATATTCACCGTAAAGTTGGACCATACACTATTTTCAAGCTTGATAGTTTCAAAAGTAGGGAATACTCCCACAAATTTCCACCTTTTAACACCATACATATAAATATTTTATATATCTCCCACATATTTCCCGATTCCAGAAGCTATATGTAGTCATAATGACAACATTTCATAGTCGAATTATTCAATGCTATAAAACAGCATGTATAAATACCTTATTTTTCTGATTTTACAGATGAATTCAAAATATATATAATGATTTCAAAAGTGGTAGGAAGTGGGAGTAAGTAAATAGACAGGTGGGACATTTTCTACTTTGTGTGTATTGGATGGGCGCTACAAGAAGCTCGTTCGTGGAGAGACACCGTTCGGTGGTAGCCTCTCTGGAAGGTTTAAAGCTACTGGAAGGATTACAGCTATTGTTATTGTCACCGGACTTCCCGGTCACACATTCCGGAACCATTTAAACATATGCATAGATCAAGTAGGAGCTACTCAAATTCCAAATACTGATTGACTCTCCCGGGCAGAATTCAATCCGGAAGATTTGCTACCAAGTAATCAGGGAATTTAGAAAATTATGGGTAGGACAGTTCACTAAATGACTGCTCCAGGATTAGACGGTTGTCGGATAACCAAAATTTAGGTTGATCTATATAAATCAGGAAATTAGAGAATTCTATAAAATCATGAGTATGACAGAATAAACTTACGCACAAATTCTATACATCAGAACATAGGCAAAGATCAGGCAAGAGATACTCACACCCAAACCAGAACCCTACCTCACACCCGTAAGGAGGATTTTGAATAATCCAACGGGGGAAAATTTCTTCGTCCCCTTACGACTCCACTTTTACTGAATCCTGATCTTCCCGCTCGTACGATTTGGAATAGGAATCCACCTTCATTTTGAGAACACCATAAATTGCTTCGTGGATAATATTGGTGGACATCTTCGATTTTCCGAGCTCGCGATCTTTAAAAATGATGGGGATCTCCTTAATCCTGTACCCCAACGTCCAGGAGGCAAACTTCATTTCGATTTGGAAAGAATAACCCACAAATCGGATCTTATCGAGATTCAGTTTCATCAAAACTTCCCGCTTATATCCCACAAAGCCCGCAGTAACATCATGCACCGGCAAACGGGTAATCATCCGCACATAAAACGATGCTGCTTTGCTCAGCCACAAACGTTTACGGGGCCAATTGAGCACACCCCCCTCAGGCACATAACGACTGCCGACCACTACATCCGCCTGGTCTTCAACCAAAACCTCTGCCATGCGGACAAGATCTCTGGGATTGTGGGAAAAATCGGCGTCCATTTCATAAATAAAATCGTAATAATGGCTCAGTGCCCATTTGAAGCCATGGATGTAGGCAGTACCCAAACCAAGCTTGCCCTGACGTTCTTCCAGATGGAGGCCTGATATCTCTTTTTGCATCTCCCGAACGATGTCCGCAGTTCCATCCGGAGAACCGTCATCGATGACCAATACATCGAACGGTAAAGACAGTTCTTTGACTGCCATCACGATGTTTCGGATGTTCTCCTTTTCATTGTAGGTGGGTATAATAACGAGATGTGACTTCACTAACTGGGCTTTTATATGGTCAAAGATAGAAAATCATTTGGAATGCAAGGTTCGTTCCAAAGTTTCCTGGCCCTGGATCGGAAGACCATCAGCTCTCCCTTTGGCCATTGACATTATTTTTAAGAAAACCAGAAAACAAACCGGCATAATATGCGTTATTTAACAAAGGGTATTCGACTCACACTCAAGGTGTTTTTGGGCACGATGAGATCGACCAGTCTGAGAGGGCTGTACAGGTGTCATTGACTTTACATCTCACTTTCTTCTGGATCGCCGTAATTGGATATATTTTGTTTCAGGAGTTTTACTCCCCACCCCCAAGAATTGTTGTATAGCATGGAAATTTCCTGAATTCATAATAAAAAATAACACTATGGTCCATCTAACTAACACCCCACAAGAACACGATGTGGAAAGCAAATGGTTAAAGATCCAGCGATCGTTTTTGCATGAGTACCGCGAGTTGTATCCCTCCGATCTCCATTATTCAAAAGGAGAATTCCGGGATATGCTTCGCCGAATTGGTAATAAACTTGGTCTGTCGGAATATCAGATGAAAAAAATTATTTTACGGTGGGAAGAATCCGCTTCTCACTATTTTTGATGTTCTGTTTCAGACAACTTTAAATTGATCCAATCTACCCCTTTGTGCAACCAACGTTGCGTTTCGAGCGCAGCCGGATCATCCGTATGATACTGGTATGACCAATGCGCTTGCGGAGGCAAGCTCATTAGGATGGATTCTGTACGTCCATTGCTCATCAACCCAAATTTTGTCCCACGATCCCACACCAGGTTAAATTCAGTGTATCTACCCCGTCGGATCATTTGCCATTGCTTTTGCTCCTTACCGTATTCACGGGATATGGTGTGCATAACCTGTTCCTCATACGCAGGCAAAAACGCCCGACCTATGTTTTGGACAAATTCAAAAATAGAGCTTTTATCCATGCCCGATTTCTCATTCAAGTGGTCAAAAAACACACCCCCGATGCCCCGGGTTTCTTCCCGGTGGGGCAAATAAAAATAATCATCCGCCCATTTTTTATAATCCTCGTATTTCCCGGACTGAAATTTCTCACAAACCTTCTGCATTCTCAGATGAAATTTGCGAGCCAGGTCCAGATCGATATAATGTGGGGTCAGGTCAATCCCCCCTCCAAACCACCAATCCTGTCCCCGATCGAGTTCGAAATACCGGACGTTCATATGGATAATGGGCACCATGGGGGATTGAGGATGCAAAACGATCGAAACCCCACTGGCCAACCATTGATTCCCCTCCATATTCATCGATTCCCGCATCAGCGGTGTCACTTCCCCATACACATGAGAAAAATTCACACCGCCTTTCTCGATGTGCCTCCCTTCGATAATCCGGGTTCGTCCTCCCCCTCCACCCTGCCGATCCCACAGATCTTCCTGAAACCGGGAACTACCATCCAATTGTTCCAGCCCGAGGCAGATTTCATCTTGCAATGATTTGAAAAATTCAATTATTTGCCCGGATTCAATCATTTATTATTTTTTTTGCTTCTTCCACAACTTTCTTACTATTCCCTACAAAATATTGCTCATCCATTTTGATTACCGGTCTTTTAAGAAAAGCGTAGTGAGTAAGCAACAATTGACGAGCTTCATTTTCTGTGAGGTCTTTGGCTTTACGATCCATCTCCCGGAATTGGGTGCTTCGCCCGTTAATCAAAGCTTTATACGATCCGACTGCTTCATACATTTTCTCAATTTCGTCTTCCGTCAGTGGATTCTTTTTAATATCGATAAGGCGAGCATTGGTATTATCCAGCTGAAGATCTTTCAAAATCCGCAGGCAGGTCGAGCAGGTGGAAAGATACCATACCGTAATATCCATAAGTTAAGTTTTTACGTTAGAGGCCAAAGTTACAATTCTATGACGATTTAGACCAGGGAAAGATCGCTATCATAGGGCATCGTCTACCTTAGGTGAATTGAGGGTGGCGTCTTTTCTGACGAAGACATCAATTGTCCTCAATATCCCGGAGTCGTCCATGCCAGACCAATGCGATATTCATTATGCCATAGTGGAAATAGAGAATGATTGGTTGGACGCTTTGCTCCTCCCTGCGAATACTTCTGTCGTGGATTTCATTTTGGAAACGAAATGCCCCGAACACATTCTGTATTAAAGGAGGATATTCAGATCCCCCCTACACCATGATTACTTCCCTTCCGCTTTGCGGTGGTCAGCCAGGAATTTTTCCAATCCAATATCTGTCAACGGATGTTTCAACAGCCCCAAAATAGCATCCAGAGGACAAGTCACTACATCGGCACCGTTTCGGGCCGCCTCCACTATGTGAAGCGAAGAGCGGATCGAAGCGGCCAGAATCTCCGTTTCGAATCCCTGGATCGCATAAATTTCTGCAATTTCGTGAATGAGCTGCATGCCATTCCAGTTGATATCATCAATCCGACCGATAAAGGGCGATACATATTTTGCACCAGCTTTGGCGCATAAAATAGCCTGGGCGGGACTAAAGACCAGGGTGCAATTGATGTCAATGCCATTATCAGAAAGGTACCGGATCGCCTTCACACCCTCTTTGATCATAGGTACTTTAACGACGATATTATCTGCAATTTTCGCGAGTTCTTCACCTTCTTTCACAATCTCATCATATTCGGTAGCGATTACCTCAGCACTGACATCTCCATCGACCAATTGACATATTTTCTCGTAGTGCTTTCGAATATTCTCCGCACCCGTTATACCTTCTTTGGCCATAAGAGACGGATTGGTGGTCACTCCATCCAAAACACCCAAATCGCGCGCTTCCTTTATTTGATCAAGGTTCGCTGTATCGATGAAAAATTTCATGGTGATGAATTTTAAGATTAGGTAAAAAAAAGGAGAACGCATGCCGTCCGCTACAACCGCCTACCCTTGCTGCGTTTCCGCCCTGGGGGGATTCGGCAGGAGCTGGACGCATGGTTCTCCAAATACAAAGGTAGTGTTTCCAATCTGGAAATCAAAACAAATTTATTCAAAGAAAATCCGCCAGATATTTAGCTGAGGAACCTCTCCTTCGATTTCAAGAATTTCTTTTTTCACCGGATGGATGAATCGCATAGACGCGCAATGAAGTGCGATAGACCGGTCTTCCATCTTCGTTTTAGCACCGTATTTGAGGTCGCCCACGATGGGAACCCCAATCCCTGCCAGCTGCACCCGGATTTGATGAGGACGCCCGGTAAGGGGACGTACTTCGATCAGGCTCTTTTGATTGATCACCTTGATCACTTTGTACTTCAAAACGGATTCTTTGGCTCCTGGCTTCCCTTTAGAGGTGATATAACTGATGTTTTTCTGGCGGTTTTTCGCCAGGTAATTCACCAATTTGCCTTCCAGTTGGGCGGGAAGACCCTCACAAATAGCGTAATACTTTTTTTCCACTTGATTTTTTTGGAACAACGCGTTGACCCGGGCCAGGGATTTCGAAGTCTTACTAAACAGCAATACACCGCTCACCGGTCGATCCAATCGGTGGTTGGGCGCCAGGAAAACAGCCCCGGGCTTATTGTAAGTAATTTTAATGTATTGTTGAAGCGCCTCCAGAATGGTCTCATCCCCGGTATTATCGCCCTGCACCAGAAATCCGGCAGGTTTATTCACCGCTATGAGGTGGTTGTCCTCATATAAAATTTCTACTCGCTTCAAGATTTGTTAAAAATTTAGATAAAAATCGCCCGTCAGATTTTTGTATTCAGGCGTGTAGCCATCATTCACATCATTGTGGATCACCAGGTCATCCACTTGTGGCTTGCCATGGTTCTCGTGGGAGAATTCCATTAGAAATCTCTCCATAAGTTTGTCCTGACGGCTGAATACCCTGGTTTTCCTGACCAAATAAAGACCGTATTGTTCGGCTAACTCAATAAAACGATACCCTTCCATGATGGGAAGGATCACAGCAAAATGGCCTCGCGGATTCATCAGTTTTTTCACCGCCCGCAGTAAATCACCATGGGGTAGTTTTATCGTATGCCGAACATCGTTTTTTGTCTGACTTTCGGAAAGTGTTCCTCCTGTAAAAAAAGGGGGATTACTGATTATCAAATCAAAGGACTGGTCGTTGTCATCCGTATAATCCTGGATCGATGAATGTATCATCGCTATCCGATCTGCCCAATTACAGTTTGCTGCATTTTCACGTGCCTGCTCATAGGAAGTCTGATCAATTTCAATCCCCACGACTTGCTTAAGGTCGTCCGATCGCTGCGCAAGCATAAGAGCAATAACTCCCGAACCTGTTCCAATGTCCAACGCTGAGCGTACGTTCCCGAGATTTGTCCAGGCCCCCAGCAACACTCCATCCGTACATACTTTCATGCTGCATTGATCCTGACAGATGTCAAACTGCTTGAAATGAAATACGTTTTCTCTGACCAGTATATCCATTGGTATTCTTTCTAAAATTAGGCTATTATCCTTTAATGTTCAATTCAATCGGAATGCAAATATCGAAAATTTTCAATAAAATCACCAATTTAGACCTGAGCCGAACCTTCTTATCTCCAGCAAATAAGGAATAATAGGCGATATAATTTCCTGTTATCAGTTTATTCTATAATTTTGTCGCGCAAACTTGACTACGGATATGAAAACTGCACCACGTACCAAATCTGAGCGAAGAAAAGCGGGAATTTATTTTTTGATTTCCCTGATTCTTACCATCATACTCCTCATAGTGGAACCGGAATTTTTCTGGGTCCCCCTGCCTTTTGTATTGACCTATGCAGTCGTGGCACTGGATGTGATGTAAAGCCTGCAAATTTCTTGTTTCCTCAAGAGGGTGGTATTATTGGATATCTAAGAAGATTCCCCTTTACACTGATCTGAATTATTTAGATCGGCCTTATGAAGTCACCAAACAACTACGGCTTTAGTCTGCATTACATAAATCCCCTCAGTTAGATCGGGTCATTTTGCCCATAAGGTATAATTAATACCAAACCTTTCAATGGTGATTTTGACTTATTCCAGACACTGGCAAACAATCCCTTTTATTCACTTGGTACGTGGGAATTATTATATCCGAGGATACTCAACATATGCTCCGAACTCTGCTCATCCCGAAACACATAATCCACATAATTTCCGGTCGAATCCCGGTCGATTACAATGGTTTTTGGCGAGGGAATCAGACAATGCTTGATCCCACCGTACCCACTGATGGCATCCTGATATGCACCCGTATGAAAAAACCCTACGTAAAGAGGTTCATCGTCATTTTCCGGATCCACCTCGGGTAAGAACACCTGCTGGTTGAGATCTTCAGAATTGTAATAATCGGAGTGATCACAACTAATACCACCTATGTTTACATTCTGATACGGCCGATCCCATTTATTGATTGGAAGCAGAATAAATTTCTCCAGGATGCCCCATGCGTCAGGAATGGTATTCATCAGACTGTTATCGATCATATACCATCTTTCGGTATCATTTTGACGCTTTTCTTCCAATACGGTAAATATTGTGGCACCGCTCTCTCCCACGGTGTATTTCCCAAATTCGGTGTATAGATTTGGCTCCTCGATTTCCTCTTCGGTACAGATCTGTTTGATGGATGAAATGATGTCATTGACCATCGACTTGTAATCAAATTCAAAACCGAGATTGTTTCTTATCGGGAAACCACCCCCGATATTCAAATCCTGCAATGTCGGACAGAGGTGCTTGAGCTGGGCATACATGCGAATAGCCTTGCTGAATTCACCCCAATAATAGAGGTTATCTTTAATTCCTGTATCGATAAAGAAATGCATCATAGTGAGGTTGATGTTCTTCATCCTCGATATCTTCTTCTTATAGAAAGGTATGATTTCATCCGGCCGAATGCCCAACCTGGACGTATAATACGCCGATTGTGGTTCCTCGTTGATCGCCATTCGTATACCAATATTAATGGGCGATTTCAACCGTTTATTCAGCCTTCCCAATTCCGTCATCGAATCCAATACAACGATGCTGTTGCGAAAGCCGTCGGATTGTAGCTGGATAATCCTATCCAGGTATTCAGGTGTTTTATAACCATTGTGGATGATAATAATATCTTTATCGAGATGCCCTCCTTCATAGAGTCTATATATAATATCCACATCAAAAGCAGAACTTGTTTCCAAATGCACATCATATTCGAGTGCTTTGCGAATG
>CALGAA010000393.1 GCA_937952445.1 uncultured Bacteroidota bacterium
ATTGATCTGATCCTTAAGCTCACTCAGGTAATGCTGTTTCACTGGTTCCCGAAGTCGCCGATAGGATTCTGTAAAATATTGATGTGATTCCAAAAATCGAATCTGGAAAAGCGTCCATGATTTCTCATCTTCCGGGAGTTTTCCGTAAGATATTAGTTCATACCGCAGACAGGTCCCTACCGTGAAAAAATCCGGTTCTCCGAGATAAGACAGATCCGCATCACAAATGATTTTGTCGAGAGGGTTCTGAGGCTGATGGGGGTAGCGAGTTGCCATTATTAAACCGCAAATGCATTCGATGTCGGAAATGTAAACCCCTTCTCCGGATAGATATTCCCTGGCCAGGTCACAACTGTGCACCTCGTGATTTTCATAGCCTCGCAAATACCCCGTATCATGAAAAAGAGCTGCAGTTTCCAGAAGACATGCATCCGGTTTATCGATTTTTTCTGCTTCACACAACCAGCGGACGGCTTCGATCACCCGAACAGTATGTTGTGTATTGTGGTAGTGGAGAGTAGGGTCCAGGGAATCGTCCAAAAGTTGCAAAATCTCAGATTCCAATTTCGGGTACAACTTTGGAAAACGGGCGGTAAATGCCATAGGTTAACGTTTATTGGGGTTTGGTTTTTCGATAAGGCATCAGACGTTGTATCGTATCTTCCGTCAACATTTCCTCGGCACATTCTCGCCCGATTTGAATCATTTTCTCAAAAGCGCTCCAGTCCAGAATCCCAATTTTTTTAATGGGTGGATGCAGGTGGAGATCAGCTTTCTCGGTCAGTTCCTCGTATTTTGCATAACTCGCCAGGACGAGCGACTCCATGATGATGGTCGAAATCGAGGGGACCTTGTATTTACGCTTACCCAGGTACTTGTCCTTGAGGTACTGCCAGGATTCCGGAACCACCTCGTATCCCAACTGGTATTTTTTAGTCGAGTGAAGAGTGACCGCGATTTTCTTTCCCACCGGAAAGTCCTCCATCGAATCAATAGGTAAATTTTCAAGCAACGCGCCGTCAAAGTACAGGGAATTTTTGCTGACCGCCGGAGGAAAAATCCCCGGAAGGGCTACGCTGGCCCGCATCGCAGCACTGATCGAACCGGTCCGAAATATCGACTTTTTCTTTAGGGTTAGATTGGAGGCCACATATATGCTATTGATCCAGGCATCTTCAATATTGTATCGTCCAAAGTTGCGTTCCAAAAATTCATCCAGATGCTTGCCCTTCATCAGGGAGATCACCGGAGCGATGTTCATGTTTTTCCTTCTCGTCGGTGCCTGTTTGGCTAATTTTTCACCATATTCCAATAACTTTTCATCGGACAAATCCAATGCGCCCAGGGCGCTGATGAAGGTTCCGATGCTGGTCCCGGAGAAAAAATCAATTGGAATGCCCTTGCTCCTTAATCCCAAAATAATGCCTGCGTGGGCTATACCCCGCGCCCCTCCCCCGGACAGAGCAATGCCAATGGCATTTCCTGTAATGAAACGACAAATACGTTCAATGTCAGATGGGTGATCCATGCGGATGTGATGGTGAAGGTGCAGCGTACGACCTTTCAGAAACCGGGCGGTGTTTTCTGGCAATCGGTTCCCATCAGGGTGGAGAAGAAGCAAATTCTTTTTGGTCAGGTGAAATTCAGGATGATCCCCAAATAAAATTTCCTCTGATGGAGTCAACTGTTCCGTTTCGTGAAATTCTTTAATCATGTAGAATACATCCGCCTGTGCCATGATTTTTTCCAACCACTTTCTTTCGTCTTCCGTTGCATGAAAGATCACGTAATCGGAGGCATTTTCAATTCCTTCCAGGATCTTTTGGATGCGGATACTGTAGGAGGTCTGCTCCGACACGGAAAAAAATACTTCGGGGGAAATTCCCAATTCCTCTGCGATGCGAGCACGGTCCAGGAAGGTTACCCGGCCAAAAATACCGAGTTCGCGATGCAATTTTTCCAGGAAAGCTTGTTTGACCGGACTGTGATTTGAACTGATCAGCACCACGTTTTTACTTCGCCTGGGAATGTAGCTTTTGGTATTCTGGTCTGCTCTCCGAATCACGGTTTTGGCCACGTTGAGGATCAGCGTGGGGTATTGCTGCGCAAGTTGGATGAGCATGTCCTTGGACAATCGGATCAACACCGAATCCCTTGCAGCCCATACATGAGCAGTTCGGGGCATTTCAGCGATCACACCGGTTTCGCCTACGGCTTGCCCCGGGAAAATTTCCCCCAAAATCCGGGAGGAGCCGGCCTGATTTTCATGGATGGCTGTCAGCCGACCGTACACCAGAAAATAGACGTGGTCTGAGTCCTCCCCCTGAAAAATCAGTTGCTTTCCTGCCTTAATTTCCACCCATTCAAACATGGGATATAAATCCTGGAACTGGCTATCCGTGAGTTGGCCAAAGATCTCGGTAATGATTTCCCGTATGTAGCTTTGGTCCGTGGATAAGGGAGCAATTATGCGGTACTGGTTCATAACATTCGTTGGCTTTTGATTCCGGGGCCGAATTACGGCCGGTAATTTTCAATTTGACTCAGTAAATTCGTTAATGCTACTTCAATGGCTTCGAGATCCTCTTCTGTATTTGTCGTTCGGTCAAAATGTATTTTATCAATTACGAATCCGTCCTGGTCCATCGAAACAAAGGGGTGGTGGGTAGGCAGATCTGAAAGCTTGTACGCCAACAATTCATGGACCTCCACCGGATGGTGAATCCCTTTGATTTGAATGCTGTGTTTGAAGTGGGAAATAAACTCCTCACTCAACAGATTCCGGGTCACCGAGCTCAATAAAATACTGTTGGGATCAGCCAGTGATTCGAGCCGGCTGGCGATGTTGACATTTCCTCCAATTATGGTATAGTCCATACGGTTTTTGGACCCAAAATTACCCACCGTGCAATAGCCGCTGTGGATACCCATCCGCACCTTCAGTCCCTGGGACACACCTTGCTGCATCCAGTGGCGATCATTTTTTTTGACCGCCTCCCGCATCTCCAGAGCCATGAGACAACAATCGCGGGCATGCGTGGCGTTGTCGGTGAATTCCGGATCTCCAAAAAACACCATAATCGCATCGCCGATAAACTTATCGATCGTTCCTCCATACCGCAAAGCGATCTGGGCCATATCGTTCAGATAACCATTGAGCACCGAAGAAAGAATCTCCGGGTCGACTTCGTTGGATATTTCGGTGAACCCGACGATATCGGAAAAAAATATGGTTAAAAATTTTCGCTGATATTGTAAGGAAGCCTGTTCCGGTCTTCCTACAATTAAATCGTACAATTGGGGGGACAGGTATTTTCGAAGCTGTTGGATCAGGTTGGTAATCTCCTGGTTTTTACGCTCCAATTCATTTTCAATGGTGCTGCTGTGTTCGGCAATGGTTTGATAGAGAATCTTTAAATCACTAATCTCATCAATGAAATTCTGCTTTTCTTTTTCCCATCCTATACGATCGTCGCTTTTATCATTAATCTTCTGGTCCATATTCCACTATTCAGTATAAAGAGAGTTAATTGTGCATCAAAAGCTAAATTATAAGGATTTTTGAAAACTCTTTCGTTAGATCTACTTCTTTTATCCCCATCTTTTGCTTCGGGATCTGGTTTTCCGTCACTTTTAGTACACCAGTCACTATATTCGTGACCCTTCTGACGGATTCTTTTTCGCCCTGGCTTCATCATCTAAAGCTTAGGCTATTCCCGGATTAACTTCTCCGATATGATCCAAAATAACCTCCTCACATGTATCACGATCTGATGCCCGGCGCACAAGTTCGCCAAATCATAAATTCCTATGGGTAATTCTTCATCTTTTTTGCCAGTTCATCATCACCATAAGCCTTACGAAGACCCCACCATGCGCGGTTATGCTTCTTCGATCTGACAAAAAATATTTTGAAATACCACTATAGGAACTTAAAATTCGGTGAACCAGGGTGCGAGAAATTCGACATTATGATCCTGGCATATGTTGCATTAGTCCTTTATTTCTACATCATCCCAGAGCTTTTTAAAATTGGTTACGGATTTCTGCTGCCAGGATATATTGTCATTTTTTAAAACGGTAATTTGAGGTTGGTTGTTCTTTTTACAAGTCAGAATGAATAAACTCAGCGTAGTAATCCCGGAGCTGTTAAGAAATTTGAGGGATCTTAGATCCATGGTTAAATTTTGGGGTGATGTTTCTGAAGATTCTTTTAGAAAGTCAGTAACAACATCGTACTCTTTCATGTTGGCGAGGCGCATGGAGCCTTCAAAAACGAGTAGTGATTCTGTTTCCTCAAAAGTTATGGTGGATTCTCCTGCAATTAATTTCTTCATAGGTTTAATGTTCAATATAGTAATAAGTTTGAATGATCACTTTGTACTGGTCGGTTTCCTCGTTGTGATGAAACTGGGCTCCCAATTTGATGTTATAATCTTTGATCATCAAAAGGAGGCCGATTCCAGATTCCGATGGATCAGCGGGCTTTCCTGCTAAGGTATTGATATAAAGTTCATCCAGATCATTGGACTCCGTCAATTTTTTAATATGGCTCCGAAGTTTTTGAAAATGGAGCTTGGGAGTAAAGTTTTCGGTCTGAATCTTGAGAACTGTATCGTATAATTTCATATGCACTTTGATCTCCCCGTGGCGCTTGACGGAGTATTTGGTGGCATTTTCGATGAGTTCGTTAAAAATCGTCGAAATTATATTTTCTTGTTCTTCAGGATTGTCTTGCGTAAATGCATAGAATGATGCCGCGAAATCGGCCATAATCCCGCATCGCTTCCAGTAAGTGATGAAATCTATCGGCTTAACCCGGATAAACACATCCCCTTCTGCCGGTATCGAGTCCGGAATAATGTCAAATTCTCCAAGGGTATCTATTGTCATAAGATATTATTTATACACTTAAATTATTCGGCCTGATTGTCAGGTAAAATATCTATTACATCTCATTTTTGGGTGTTTTTTACAATCATCAGGGAAATGTCATCCAATATATTTTGACTTCCTGTAAACCTGTAAATCTCGTCAAAGATCGTATCGACCAGTTCATTCGCACTCTCAGAAGCGTGCTGGCCGAACAACTCGATCAATCTTTTCTCTCCGAAAAACTCACCTTTCGAATTTTCCGCTTCTGTCAGACCATCGGTATACAGCAAAAGGATGTCATTATCGTCAAATTCGATTTTGGTTTCCTGCACATAGTCTTCGATATTATCGATCAATCCTACGTATAGGCCCAGATCGTCCGTGGGGATTACCTCCACTTTTTGCGTCTTGTGATTATATTTGAGCAGGTTTTCGTGTTGTCCACAAATGGTGGCCTGGTTGTCTTTGATATGAACCAGACAAATGGTCAGATTGCGAATGTCGTTCATCCGGTTTCGGATGTTTCGGTACATCACGGTATTGATCTGATTCATCGCATCCGTCAGACTTACTTCGGTACCTCCCGTATCCAGGATGGTCCTGAGCGTGCTCTGAACCATAAGCATCACAAGTCCCGACTGAAGACCATGATCGGTGACATCACCAATCGACAGGATCGCTGAATTGTCATCCTGAACCATCACTTCATAAAAATCTCCCCCCACCTCCGTTGCCGGATCCATCCGCGCTGCAATTTCAAACGTTTCGAGTTGGTTGAGTTCCTCTTTTTTGGGGAGTAATGTCATTTGAATTTTCCGGGCGACATCCAGCTCCAGCCCCATTCGCATATTTTCGTTCTGGAGTTTATTTTTCTCCCTTGATGCGATCGAGATTTTATCGATCACGGCCGGTATCACGCCCAAAACCTTCGAAATCATATTGGATTCATAGTACACTGCCACGAAAAGCGTCACCATGAATATAAACCACACGCTGACAAATAACCCAATAGGCAGGGGGGCCAGGTCGTGTTCCCTGAGGAACTCCAACCTGTCTACAGCTTCCGGATTGTTCCGGGACAGGGCTTCGTTGAATTGGTTTACCTCCTCCAGGGTCAGCAAGTGGTACTCATAATTTTTACCTAAGTTCTGATATGCGATAAACAGACTGATGGATGCGATCGCAAACCAACCAATGGCTGCTTTACGACCGATAACGGTACCCACGATAAAAATCATGATAACCGAAAATCCAAAATCCACCAGAATACTCGTCGCCGTATTGATGCTGTTGTGAACGATCAGAAGCGCCAGCAGAAGCGAAATGCCAATCGTTGACCACGCGGTGAATCTGTTGAGCCAGTGAACCTGTTCTCTTTTGCCCCACAAAACACGAACGTTGTATACGGCCGAGATCAAATTGATAATGATGATAAATGGATATAAAATCAAATCACGGGTGGGATCGGGTAACTTGCCAAATTCCACCAGTTGAATGATCAGATGCAAGAGTAAAGCGGATATAAATACGAAGTTGAAACCCGTGAGAATACGTCTTTTGGTATTACGGCTGGGTTCAGAAAGCATTTGGCTGGCTTCCTGCAATACGTCCATTTTGGGTTTTTCTTCTCGCACGTATTATTGCTTTTTAAAAATCCTGCTTTGAATCTCGATGGATATGGTGCTGTCAGTATTGAAGTAACACTGCTCAGCAATTTCAAAGAGATCTGTAACCTCATCCCGCTGACCCAAAAATGAAAACATACCCCACATCGCTAATCTACCCAATTTGAAACGCCGTTCCTCTAAAATGACCTGATGCTCCACGCCTGTGTTTTCGACGACCAGATCATCGCTTGCGATCTTGGTAAAACCCGCTTTATCAGCGAGGGAAACGATGGTCGACATGACGCTTCGGTTTCCTTCATATATTTCGTTGTGCGCTTCGATCAGGTTAGTGATTTGATCGGGTCCTTTAAAAGTGCTATCGTTTACATCCGAAATATACAGAATTCCCTGCGGAGAAAGTATTCTATTGATTTCTTTTAGAGCTAAAAATGGATTGATCAGGTGGATGAATAGAAAACTGCAATGCACGATATCTACCGAACCAGATTCCAGTTCAGTATCGTACACGCTCCCTACTCGCCAGTCCAGCGTTGAATGTGAAAAGCGGGCATATGTAATCAATTCCTTGCTGATATCCATGCCCATCAGCTTCCGACCTTCGACCTGATCGAGCTTGTTTAACAGAGAAAGATATACCCCGGGGCCGCAGCCCATGTCCAAAATGGTTTTGTGGTTCGGATGTTCCTCGAGAATATTTTTCCAGGTGTTGATTTGCGAATTGAACAACATCCGGCTTTGGCTCGACAACCGGGGGAGTTCGTCCTGTAAAGAAAGAGGGTTCAGATACCGGTTTGTTTGATCCCCTTTCAACTTCAAATATTCTTCCAGATTCTTATTCTCGGTAATATGAACCGTAAGATCGGGCAATTCGATCTTCAAGGATTCCGATAACTTAATGCTTTGAAAATGCAACTGGGAAGCTACCTGGTCGATCGTAGCCTGGTCGTCCATCATAAGCAAATATCCTTTGCCATGAGGGCTGTTATACTCTTCGTATCGATTAAACCGGTACGAATTGATATAATGGTCTATCAATTCAGTGTGGGGGCCAAGGAGTATGGCAAAAATACAGTCAGGTTGGAAAAGTTCGTACGAACTACGCATGACGTGCGCCAGGATCAGGGAAGAATATCCCTGATTCCTAAATTCCGGCAACTCAACCCGCCTGGAAAATTGGATAACGTATGGCCGCTGTGATTTTATCCCCAGCTCCTCCCGTACAAAATGATCATCGCTGTGATATGGAAACAAACTAACACTTGAAACCAACGTATCACCCGCAAACAACCCCAGATGCAATCCTTTTTCATCGATTGGCGAATCCAGTACGAATTCATCCAGCCCCTGCTCTTCAATGAACACTGACTTTCGAAGCGCTTGGATTTGGGATTTATATTTATTGTAATCTAACCACTTTAAAGTCAGGCGGTTATCTTTCATGTTGTCTTTCGTATGCTTCAATATAAAGGTTGTCAATTCGCTGGCAAAAGTAGTAAATTTAATCGGTAGATCTCGTAACTGTCTTATGGACCTGATGATTTAGTCCATTGCGCTTTGCCCTTCAACATGATCCACCAGCAAGTTTCACTTGAATGGGATGTACATTAATTGTTTAACCTAAATTTAAAATGATGTTTGTTCCCACGGTGTATTTGGCAAATATAGTCATCAGAATTAATTACATTGAAAAATATCCGACATATTTTCACATTTTATTCAAACTTATTGCTTGTTGGTCGAAATAAATTGGAAGTCGTTTTTATATTTCGTAATCCTCCCGCGTCGTACCCTGGCTGAAATGACGGATGTTGTACGTGAAGTTTAACATAAAGTACTGTTGCAACACCGTATTTTGACGATCCTGGATATAAAGTTCGTTAACGTGACGGCTGATGTTGTTGTTTTCGTTAAACAAGTCATAGACTTTTAGGCTGATTTCACCGAGATTATTGTTCAATAATTTTTTCCCGATGCTCATGTTGACCAAAAGTACGTTGTTGTTGTATCCATCCGCCAACCCCGTGTCCATCCGGTAAGTGATATCCGTTCGGTAAGTAATGCCCTGCCAAATGATCCAATCTGCTCTCAATTGAGTCCTTTGATTGAAATATTTGTTGTTGAGCTGAGGCTGAAGTGTGTTGTCGACGAGGTTGTAACTCAGCCGCGTAGAAATATTAAAATCGATGGTTTCGCTGATGTTACTGCTCAGATTCACCCCACCACGTATCCCGGTCGATTTGGAGGTGTTCATGATGTCATTGATTATCCCGGGCCTTTGCGTCAGACCAGCGGCCGTCCACACGTTAAAGTTGGATTGTATAAATTTAAGCGGAAGCCCGTAGTTCATATAAGCCCACAAATTCCAATATCCCTGAATATTGACAGGTTTGACCAATTGTGAACCCGACTCCAGCGCGATATCCTCTGTGATTGGCGTATATTCGCGGGCTATGAAGGTACTGTTCGCGATATAATCCTCGATTATTTGAGTGGAAACCCCCATGTAAAATGTCGTCTCGTTATCGGGATTTCTCGCCCGGAAACGCGTTCTGATGCGGTGCGTATACGTCGGATCCAGGTCGGGATTACCCGTCACCAGTCGCAATGGATTGGAGTCATTGATCACATTTTGAAGCTGCGAGATCGAAGGCTTGTTGACGTAGGTGTAGTAATTGACCTCGACGTTTTTGTTTCTTGTCCATTCATAGTTCATTCTGAAGGAAGGCTTGAAGGCTTCCACGGTGCGGTCATTTACGAAAGGAGCCGGGAAAAACTGATCGTTTTGCAGACTCGCGCGTTCGTATTCCAACTCCGCCTGAATCCGAAATTTTTCAAATTTAATCTGATATCCCAGTTCCGCTTCCTGTGTCAGGTATTCACTTTCAAACGAATTACTCAGCGAAGTATCCAGATGAAGGAGATCGCTCGGATAATCCGGGTCTTCGAGGATGTCGTAGATCAGACGATCCGATTTGTCGATGCGATTTCCGATGCTGTATTCCAATTCAAGTAAGCCCCGCTCGCCCCAGCCCTCAGTCAGTGAAGTCCCCATATTCCAGGATATTCCTGTACGATCAAGCGTGTTTTGTTGGTTGAGCTGTTCCACATCCGGCTGACCACTGCGGTAAAATGTATTATGTCCTGTCCGATAGCCCAAATCTGTGTTGGTGTGGTAGCCCGCGTTGCCGCTAAAGGTAAAGCTCCGCCCTGTTTTCAGGAATTTGTGGCTGTAGAACAAAGATGTCGAGTAATCATTATTTTGATGATCGTTGGTCCGCTGGTTGGCGGTGGCATTGAGTGGATCGGTGTTGAGTAAAGTGTTCCCCTCCATCGTGGTATTGTTTCGGTCATTGGCTATGCTGATCCGGGGAGTGAAAATAAATTTGTTCCGGTCATCCATCTCGTATTCGACGCGCATATTGAACCGATGATCCTGATTGATGTTGTCCTGCGTGTTGCTCTGGTTGTATATTTGTCCCGAATCCGAAGGCAGGATGTATTCGCGGGTCAAATGACTCATTCCTTCGTTGGCTCTGTGGCTGTAGTGGTAGCTCCCGCTGATCTCCAATTTGTCGTCCCAGTGGTTGCTGTACTGAAGTCCGATGTTGTTGGTATT
>CALGAA010000394.1 GCA_937952445.1 uncultured Bacteroidota bacterium
TCGGTGACACTTTTATCGTGTCCGATAACGATATCAGGGCTCCAGCCCTGATTGCGCGATTAGGGGATGAATCTATAGCGCGGCATCGGTGACAGTCTTATCGTGTTTCTATGACGATATCAGGGCTCAAACCCGGTGGGGTGTTTAGGGGGTGAATCTGTAGCGGGACATCGGTGACAATTTTATCGAGTTCCCATGAGAATATCGTTGCTCCAACACGGTGGAGGGGTTTAGGGAGTGAATCTGTAGCGCGGCATCGGTGACAGTTTTATGTTGATGTCTCATGTCATGTCATGTCCACGTCATGTACCTCATGTGTGTGCCTATGAGAATATCGTTGCTCAAACCCGGTGGGGTCGTTTAGGGGGATGCATCTGTAGCTGGACATCGGTGACACTTTGTTCCTTTGAATATATCAGGGCTCCAGCCCTGAGTAGGCGTTTAGGGGGTGAGTCTGTAGCGCGACATCGGTGACATTTTTATCGTGTTTCTATGATCGGTGATACTTTGATCGTATTCCAAAGGATATACAATAGTTCCAGCCCGAGTGGGGGTTTAGGGGCGAATCTGTAGCGCGACATAGGTCACACCGCAACCTTTGAATCTGTCACTCCGGGCGTAATACGGAGTCAATACGCTTTTGCAAACACCACTCTACGATTGGACGGTTTTCCGGAAATGAGATCCACGCCCTTCTCTTCGGGAGCATCGAGCGGAATGCAGCGGATGGTGGCTTTGGTCCTGTTTTTGATTTCTTCTTCGGTTTCTTTGCTGCCATCCCAATGGGCATATACGAACCCACCGCGGGTCTCAATGACCGATTCAAATTCCTCCATCGTGTCGACGTAGGTGGTATGTTGCACCCGGAAATCCAGGGCTTTTTGGTAAAGATTATCCTGAATTTCTTCCAACAGGTTTTCGATGGTTTCGGCGAGGGTATCCAATGGTACAAAGAATTTTTCTTTAGTATCCCGACGGGCCACTTCCACCTGATTTTGGTTGAGGTCGCGCATCCCCAGGCCAATCCGGACCGGAATTCCCCTCAATTCGTGCTCCGCAAATTTGAACCCTACCCGGCTTTTATCATCGTTATCGTATTCGACGGAGATGTTACGACTCCGAAGTTGGTCCATGATTTCACGCGCCGCCCGGGTGAGTTCGTCCGTCGGTTTGGGGATCGGTACGATGACCACCTGGATAGGAGCAAGGCGAGGAGGTATAATCAAGCCGTCATCATCGGAATGGGTCATGATAAGAGCACCCATCAGCCGGGTTGACACTCCCCATGAAGTGGCCCAGACGTACTCCTCCTGATTTTCTTCGTTCGAAAATTTGACTTCAAAGGCTTTGGCAAAATTCTGGCCCAAAAAATGCGAGGTTCCCGCCTGCAATGCTTTGCCGTCCTGCATCAATGCTTCGATGGTATACGTTTCCAGCGCTCCGGCGAATCGCTCGCTTTCCGATTTGGTTCCCCGGATGACGGGCATCGCCATATATTTTTCTGCAAATTGGGCGTACACCTCGTGCATGCGTTCGGCTTCCGCGATCGCCTCTTCCCTGGTCGCGTGCGCGGTATGGCCTTCCTGCCACAAAAATTCCGCTGTTCGCAAAAACAGCCTCGTTCGCATTTCCCATCGGACCACATTGGCCCATTGGTTGATCAGCAAGGGCAGATCCCGGTAGGATTTGATCCAATCGCGATAGGTATTCCAAATGATGGTTTCGGAAGTGGGCCGGACGATGAGTTCTTCCTCCAATTTGGCCTCCGGATCCACCATCAGACCACTCCCATCGGGATTGTTTTTCAATCGGTAGTGGGTGACCACGGCACATTCCTTGGCAAATCCCTCCACATGATCAGCTTCCTTGCTCAGGAAAGATTTGGGGATAAAAAGCGGAAAATAGGCGTTCACATGTCCGGTTTCCTTAAACATCCGATCCAACTGGTCCCGCATATTTTCCCAAACTGCGAATCCATAAGGCCGGATCACCATGCTGCCCCGCACAGCGGAATGCTCCGCCAATTTGGCTCTTTTTATGATGTCGGTGTACCACTGGGAATAATTTTCTGCTCTTGTAGCGATCGTTTTGGCCATTTGATGCGTTATGTATTAAATGTGTTCAAAAATTGAATGTCCAACTAATTTTTTGATATTATTGAAACTATTTTGCCCTCTATAACGTCATAATAATGAGTGGGATAAGATTAAACTCTCCGAAATTCGATGAAATATCCAGATTATGAGGACATTAACTAAAATTTCGGCCCAAAAGTACTAAATTAGACGTGAGAAATTGAGATCACTAAGAATAAAAAATAGATTATGAAAAAGTTTATGAAACATATCGGCCTGCTGGTTTTTGCCATGATCGCCTATACAGGAGCGGCATACGCCCAGTTTGACGATGTATATTTTGATCCTTCAAAGGACCAGTATACGGCAAGCACCAACCTGGCCTCCAACCGGACTTCATCATCCGTAGGAGCTCAGGCCGACCAATCCTATAATTATACCAGGAACAATGAGCGGCCGAGAATGGACGATCAATACGCCTACGACGATGATGAATACGATTACTACAACGATGATTATGCGTTGGGTAACTATTACTTCGACGATTACGCGTACACCCGAAGAATCAATCGATTTCACCGGAACAGTTTCTTCTACGACCCGTTCTTTTACGATGATTTCTATATGATGGGTAGCATGTACGGACCACACCGGTTCTACAACCCCTACCGTTTTGGTGGATTTTACAGTCCATTTTACGGACCATCTCTGAGTCTGACTTTAGGCTTCGGGCATCCTTTCGGATATGGTTCCTACTTTGGATTTGGGTACCCCATGCATTATGGAAACATGTACGGACGGTTTTATAATCCGTACCGATACGGATTCTACGATCCGATCCTGGCCTATAATTACGGGTATGCATACGGATACGGTCATGGCTTCTATGGAAGCAGATATCCGTACGTATATCGAAATAACGTATATCACGGTGAAAGACCGGTATATTACAACGGACCGCGAACGAGTGGTTCAGCCGGGGTAGTTCCTGTAGCGAGAGATGGGCGCGTACAGGTTCGATCAAGCGGAAGCAACGATGGATATGTGGCACCGACAACGAGAACTTCTCCACGTGGGGAAGATCGATCCAACAGAAGTGTAGGTAATGCGGACCGAAATCAAGGACAAATTATAAGTCCCCGATCTTCCGGTACGACAACCACAACTCCTTCGCCACGTTCCAATACGTACACACCGGATGAGAACAGAACACCGAACCGGGTATATACCACCCCGTCCAGAGTGGAAAGACGAGAAGCTGGCGATCGAAGCACGTATACGCCGCGAAGTACACCACCAAGCCGGAATTATACCCCATCCAACGATTCACCGCGTAGAACGTATACGCCTGACCGACCAAGTTCGAGAAGTACGTATACGCCTAACAGGAATACGACTCGTCCGCAGTATACGCCTTCATCAAGGAATACGAGACCATCTACGATAGAACGGAGTACACCTTCACAAAGAAGCTATACACCATCCAGTAGATCAAGCTCGTCCAGCCCGAGAAGTAGTGGATCATCATCTTCAGGAAGAACATCACCTCGGTAAGGGTAAATGATGAATGGATAGAATAGGAAGACCTGTTTGAACAGGTATAAATATACAATGGGCTACCTAGTAAATTTGGAAAAATTAGGTAGCCTTTTTTTTGAGTAAAATGGAATAAGAAAATGAACATAAGAAATATAGTCCTTGGATTTATCATATTGATGGTGGCATCCGAAGGATATAGCCAAAACATTCTTGATGCCTACCGGTATTCGTTCCAGACGCCCACAGGGTCGGCACGGTTCAACGGACTTGGCGGATCGATGAGTGCGATTGGTGCTGATTTGAGTGTGGCCAGTCACAACCCGGCCGGGATTGCTGCTTTTTGGAAAAGTGAAATTTCCGGCACCCTGGATGTTTCCGTGTTTTCCAATACCGCCAATCTGGTTAACGGGGGGACCGGAAATGTCAAATCATCGGATTTCGAAATGACCATACCCCAGGGGGGGATCGTTTTTACGACCTACAGCCCCAACAAAAACTGGATGGCTAAGAGCTTTAGCATATCGTACAATAAATTGGCCGAATTTGACAACGAGATATTTTATGAAGGTACCAGTTTGGGGAGCATCAGCGAGCGCTGGGCGGCCCTGGGAACAGGTCTCCATCCCGATAATCTGGATTTCCTGGAAGCGGGCCCTGCTTATTCTGCTGGGGTAATATACGATGTAGAAGGAGATGGATTGTATGAGTATGATTATTTCCGCCATGAGGACAAATCGTTGTACCGCAGCCAAATCCTGGATACAGAGGGCGGATGGAGCGAAGCTGCAATCACCTTTGGAGGAAACTATCAAAATAAATTTTTGATCGGCGGAACGGTTGGATTGAATTTTATCAATTTTGAAAGCAGCAAAACCTACCTCGAAGATGACCGGGAAAATCGAGTTCCTCAATTCGAAACCCTTCAGTTTAATGAATATCTTTCCACCTCAGGGTTCGGAATCAACGCCAAAATCGGAGCTATTGTGAAGTTTACTCCTGAAATTTCCTGGAGTCTTGCTATGGCCAGCCCCACGGTTTTTAACCTGACCGACAACTTCCGCAACACCATACAATACGAGTGGACGGAAAACAGCACGCCCAGCTCTGCTTCTGCAGATAGTGAAGAAAGCCGGTTTGAGTATCGGTTTATCAATCCCTGGCGGGTGTCCACCGGTTTGGGGTATAAATTTGGGAACCGTGGATTTATCAATGGAGAAGTTGATTACGTCGGGTATAGCTTTTCGAAGTTTGACTTCAAGAGTTCCAATATTTCTGATCAAAACTTTCAGAACGACCTCAACCGGCAGATCGATGACGATATGGGGAGTTCTCTCAACCTTCGTTTGGGGGCAGAATACGTACTCAATTCCTTCCGACTGCGGGGAGGTGTGTTTATGTATTCATCACCCCTGGAAAGTATAGACAATACAACGGGTTTTAGTCTGGGTTTTGGTTTCCGGGGTGACAACTGGTATCTGGATCTGGCTTATATGAATCGGTCCCATTCATACGGGTACAGCCCTTATGCGCTGTTGGACGCTGTGGTACCTTCCGTAGATATCAAAACCAGGATGTCGGACGTGGGGTTGACGATTGGATTTAAGATATAACAGGGCGTACGTACTTTGTCTTTATCCTTCCCTGGCCCTAATCTGAATGCAGGGCAAGAAGCCCTGTACCTCCTCTGTGGGGGTGAGGAATTCTCGGTTATTTCCGTGGCGAGGGGGAATTAGGTGAAAGGCACCTCAAAATTGCTACCCACCATGGTCGGGGTGTAGGAGGTGGGCATTTTCCTGGTGTCCGTCACCAGGATGGAGCAGAAGGCCGGGATGGTGAAATCTGTATGGTCAGGAAAAATTTCGGGGATTCTCATGGGGAAGCGGAATCAGGTGAAAGGCACCTCAATGGGACCACCACCGTGGCTCATGAACTTCCCAACTAAAACCGGAGAATTTCACCTCCCGATCCTTTCCTACATACTTTTAACCTGTGCCACTGCTGGCTACCACCTTTTTTTCAAGCTCTTCAATTGGCGGACCAACCACCTCAAAGCCGGACAAAAGGATTGTGCTTTTTTTCGTAACCGATCGTCGTTTCAGGTCCATGTCCGGGGAAAATAGCGGTTTCGTCGGGCAGGGTATACAATTTTTCCTGAATATTGGTAATTAATAGCTGATGATTCCCCCCGGGTAAATCCGTCCGTCCTATGCTTTCCCGGAAGAGCACATCCCCCGCTATGGCAAATCCGGAAGTGGGTTGGTAAAATACCAGGCTGGCCGGAGAGTGTCCCGGGGCCGCGATGATGGTCCATTTCTCACCGTCCAGGGACAATTCCTGATCCGTGGAGATCCATTTATCGGGCTGTGGCGAAGGCCGATAAGGGATTTGGTACATCTGAGCGGTAATGGTCGAAGAACCGAGAATCATTTGTTCGCCATCCGGTGCCCAATAAGGAATATCATGCTGATCCAATACCGCCTGATTCCCCAAAACATGGTCGATGTGACAGTGTGTGCTGATCAGGAGCTTTGGTGAAATTCCCTCCTGATCGATGAAATTGAACAGCATATTTTCCTCTGCCGGCGTGGAACAACCCGGGTCAAATATAATCGCCTGTTTTAAATCGTTGTAAACGACGTAGGTATTTTCCTGAAAGGGATTGAACGTGAACTTTTTTATGCGGATATTGCTCATAAATTATACCGTTACTTGGGTTATTTTTGTAAATTAAGCATGAGTTTCAGCTAAAAACACCGGGTTGTACGCTAGAATAATATACATATCGATCCTAATATTGTTTACCTCGATCGGGTTTGGTCAGGTATCGAGCGTCCAATTTGGTAAAAACCGGGTTCAATACCACGATGACTTTGATCAATGGTCTTCGTACGAAAGCGAAAACATCCGGACGTACTGGTACGGAAAATCCAGAAACGTCGGATTTATGGTGGCCAAAATTGCCGAGAATGAATACCCGGAAATTCTAGATTTACTCGAACACAAAATCAACCAGAAAATCCAGATCCTGGTGTTTTCGGACGTGACGGACGAAAACCAGAGCAACATCGGCATGGATGAGTTGCTGTACAATGAATCAGACCTGGTTCCTATCCATCAAAACAAGGTTTTCGTGCATTATACCGGTGACCAACTCGAACTGCGACGCAAGGTGCGGGAAGGGATGTGTGGTATTTTGATCCAGGATATGTATTTCGGTGGCGGCCTTGATGTCAGCTTACAGGTAAACTATGCCAAAAAACTACCCAGGTGGTACCTCGATGGGATGATTTCTTTTGCGGGCAGCGAATGGAACGCCGATAAAGACAATGCCTTTCGAAAATATTACGAAGAAAAGGGTGAGTTGAATTTCAAGAAAATGTCCCGGGATTATCCGGTGCTGGCCGGACATAGTTTCTGGTATTACCTGGCCAGTACCTATAGTAAAAACGTCATTCCCAATCTTCTTTATCTGACCAAGATCAACCGGGATTTGGAAGATGCTTTTGACTTTGTGTTTGGAGTGGAATTGGATCAGATGATCGTTCAATGGCAGCGTTTCTTTGAGTCCATCTATGCTGCCGGGGAAAAGGATCGGATCGTGCCCGAACCGGAATCCCGCTGGAAACTCTGGAAACGGGGACGGGCACAGGTCACCAATGGAGAGTACAGCCCCGGGGGAGAGCGATTGGCTTATGCCATCAATTTTCAGGGGAAATACAAAGTTTACGTCCGGGACCTTGAATCCGGGGCACAAAAACGGGTTTTTAAGTATGGTACCCGGAATCCATTTCTCCCGGTCGATATTGAGTATCCTTCCCTACGGTGGATGAACAACCGGGATCTGGCCATGATTTATGAACGGAGGGACAAGTTGTACATCCGAATTTACAGTACGGAAACAGAAGAGGTGTTTGAACAGGTTTTTCCGGAACGGTTCGAACGAATTTATGGATTCGACGTGATCGATGACCGCTACATCGTAATATCAGCCCAAAGCATGAGCAACATCGATCTGTATCGGTATGATCTTCGGACCAGACAGTCCGATCAGTATATGAACGATTATTTTGCAGATATGTACCCCGAGATCGTTCGGAATGATCTGGGGACTTTTGTGAGTTTTCAGTCCAACCGGGATCGTACGTCCTGGACCAATTGGCAGTCGGATAGTTTGACCAACATCCAGACCTCGGATTTGTGGATGATGGATCTGGATCATCCGTTGAACTTGTTTCCCGTCAGCCAGACCACTTCGGTCAATGAGCGACTGGTCAAGTCGACCCCTGAGCAATTGTATTTTTTGTCCACCGAAACCGGAATTACGAACCTGGCTACTTTAGCCTATGAGATTGTGCCGGATGACACGATTTATGTTCGACGGTACCTCAATAATCATTTTCTGGTCCCGAAAGCGGAGGTAGATAGCGTGGATCCGGGTTTGCTCCACGTTTTACCCGGTTATCAGGTTCGAACATCGGAAGTAAAATTCCTGACCGATGTCCCCCGCCATCTGAGGACAGCCGTCGTATCCCCGGGCGGCGACCGGGCGATGTTGACCTACCTTGATAAGGAGGACAATTTTATCACCTTTGAGGACGAATCCCTGTCGCACATCGATACCATCCAGCCCATAGCTTATTATCAATATCTCGACCGGCGGGTCGAAAACAGAAAACGATCGGATAGTATATCCCTGGCGACCCTGGACACGACCCAGACTTTCCAGACGCCTTTTTCCAATATTTTCCCAAATGCTTACCTGGACAGCTTGTTCCGGTCAAAAACCGAAATATTTACCAATCTTTCTTACAACAATACTCAAAATGAGGTCGCGAGTCGTAGCGATTTTATGGATATTGAGCGAACGAAGATCGTTCCCTACCGGTGGCAGTTTTCGGTATTCGAAAGTTCGTTTGATGTAAGCAATGAAATTCTTTTCGATGGTCTGGATAGCTATGCAGCGGAAGGCGGGACGTATCGGCGGGCTCCGACGGGTTTGCTGGGAAAAGTAGTCATCAAGGATCTTTTTGAAGACTATGAATTTGAGGGCGGGATCCGGTTTCCCCCCAATTTCAACGGAGCTGAATACTACGGGATTTACCGCAACAACAAGCACCGATTGGATAAAAGCCTCAGTTTGTACCGCAAGGTGCAGACGGAGCGCAATCCTACCGCCAGCGGGCTTCAGGGGGGTGAAAAATACGAAGTGCTGCTCGGGCAGGTCGGGGTGGGGTATGCCCTGGACTTTTACAACAGTGTGCGGGCGAAGTTCACGTTGCGGCAGGACCGGAATACGATCAAACCCACGACGATCGATGAGCTCAATATGCCGCCGGATATCTCGCAGCGAATCGGACTCCGGCTGGAGTACATCTACGACAATTCTTTTATCTACAATCCCAATATCCGGAATGGAACGCGCGCGAAAATTTACGGTGAAGTGATGAAAAAGCTCAATCTGCAATTGATCGAGGACTTTAAGTTGCAATTTGGAGAGGGGTATTTGACCACATTTGGGGTGGATGCCCGCCATTATCTGCCCGTTCTCAAACACAGCATTCTGGCGCTGCGGGTAGGGGCGGGGATAAGTATGGGTAGCGAAAAAATATTGTATTATCTGGGAGGAGCGGATAATGAAATCATTCCTCAGTTCAACGAGGATGGCCGGAACAACTACCGCTATACCTATGCGTATCAGACGGTGGCTCCCAGCCTGAGGGGCTTTAAAAGCAACGTTCGGAGCGGGAACAATCACCTGTTGTCCAACATTGAGCTTCGGATTCCGCCGTTCCAGTATATTTTCGGAAAAAACATGCAGTCCCGGTTGCTCCGCGATTTTCAATTAGTGGGATTCTTTGATGTGGGAATGGCCTGGGAAGGGCGCGATCCTTACGATCCCAACAACCCGATAAACTTCGTCGAGATCGAGCATCCGCCTATTCTCCATGCGAAGGTGCAGTATTTTCGGGATCCTTTTGTCATGGGGTATGGAGCTGGTGTACGGATCAATCTGCTCGGATATTTCCTTCGGGGTGATTATGCCTGGGGTGTGGATTCGGGTGCCACCCTGAAGCCGCGCATCCACGTGTCGCTGGGGTATGATTTTTAAGGGGGAGAACTTTTGGTGGGCACACCGAGGTAGGAGTGGGTAGAAGGTGGGCTTGATGGGTACCATTCATTTGAGGGTATGTGGAGAATTGCACATGCTTTCAGATGATTTCGTCTTATCTACAGTACCTGGTTCTGGTACAATGATTTTTTCAACTTTTAGGAACATTCCACCACGTTCCGTCTACAATATTTTCACGAAATGCATCAAAGCATAGCTCTAATCATCGGGTATGGTTTTCGAGAACTAATTTTATTCATGGGGCTTATACAAGTCTGAGCTGTAAGCTCATAATAGATAATAATTAGTGAATTCTTGGGAAAAAGTTGATAAAATTTATAACTTAACCTGGAAAGAAACAAGGACCCCGTAATGAAACATTTTCACTCAAATATGGT
>CALGAA010000395.1 GCA_937952445.1 uncultured Bacteroidota bacterium
ACGGACTATTTTGACAGCGTTGCCCGGAAATTGATTACCTGATTCAGAAAAACCAGTATTTCAAGTAGAAAGTTCCTGGAAAGAAATACCCTCCGACCAGGATCGATTGACGGGTCAACAGCAAAACTCCAACTAACGATGGATACGCCCGGTTTAAGGATATTCAAATCCGGGTAAAAGTGTCATCTAATCGTCATGTCGGACCACGGTGCCAGGATTCACGACCTACTGCGGAAAGGGGCAAAAAAAAAGTGCCCCGGTATTGCGGAGCACTTTTCTTTTAAAACCATGAGAAATTAGTTATTTCCCTGCTTCGTAATTCTTAGAAACCTGATCCCAGTTGATGACATTGAAAAATGCTGAAATGTAATCAGGACGTCGATTCTGATAATTCAGATAATAGGCATGTTCCCACACGTCAAGTCCGAGGATTGGTGTTCCATCACATTCGGCAACAGGCATGAGGGGGTTGTCCTGGTTGGGGGTGGAGCAAACACTCACTTTACCTCCCTTGTGTACGCACAGCCATGCCCAGCCTGACCCAAACCGACTGGCTGCAGCATCGCTAAACTCTTTTTTGAAGGCATCAAAACTTCCAAATGCACTATTGATGGCATCCGCGAGAGCTCCAGACGGTTGTCCACCGCCGTCCTTCGATAATATTTTCCAAAATAGGGAATGGTTATAATGTCCGCCTCCGTTATTTCGCAGTGCTGCCGGGGCTTTATCATCAATAGTTGCGAGCACCTCTTCGATCGATTTGCCATCGAGGTCTGTTCCTTTGATCGCATCGTTCAGTTTGCTGGTATACCCCGCATGGTGCTTTCCATGGTGGATTTTCATTGTTTGTTCATCGATATGCGGTTCCAGAGCGTTGGGTGCATACGGTAAATCAGGAAGTTTAAAGGCCATAATAAATCGTTTTATGTTGTTAAAAAATAATAGGGGAGTCATTTTTCGTTGCGTAGAATCCCCGAGATCCTTATTATTAAATGAAAAGTTAGGTGAAATGTTTTATAGAACGGCATTCTTTTTTGACTTTTGAAATCGTCGGTCAATTACCGGACTGATTTTTTTCCAAAAACAAATTCGCCCATATTAAGTCCTCTTTTGTATCGATCCCGATGGTCACCTGATGCGCATCGAGCAAGCGCAGTTTCATCCCCATTTCCAGAATTCGGATCGCCTCGATCATTTCCAGGCTTTCGAGTGGAGTGGGCGGTTGGGCGGCGAACTGAACCAGGGCATTTTTGCGGAATGCATAAATGCCAATATGGCGGTAAGTGGGTAGATCCCCATCCTTTCGCCGAAAGGGAATTTCGGACCGGCTAAAATACAAGGCATTGTCATGCAGATCACAGACCACTTTGACGTAATTGGGATTGTTGCGATCCATGCGTTCTACAATCTGGTGACGCAGGGACATGACATCGATCTTCTCGTCGGTGTCTTCGTAGAAAGTCTTCATCATTCGATCGATGTCGGTCTTGCCCAGAAAGGGCTCATCGCCCTGCACATTGAAGATGATATCTGCATCAAATTCGGATGCAAATTCCGCAATCCGGTCCGTTCCGCAGGTATGTGTTTCCAGGCTGCGTAAAACAGGTCCAATATCGGAAACCACGGATTCGATTTCGTCCGAATCGGTCACTACGACTGTGTCGTCAAAGAGATTCATGGCCTGGATGTTTTCCAAAGTACGCCGGATGACAGGGGTTCCTCCCAGATCTGCCATCAATTTCCCCGGTAAGCGCGTCGATTGGTACCGCGCAGGAATGGCAGCTATGATTTTCAGTTTTCGCATTTTTTATAATTTTTCCTGGTGCTGTGTCTTAACAGGAGTCGGTATTTGGTGTTGATGTTTCCTCCTTCCTTCGTTTTCCTTTTCTCTTTTTCCCTGTCCGGGAAGACGGCTAAAATCATTACCTTTGCGTTCGGTAAATCAAACATAAAAGTAAAGAATAAAAAACAACCATGGAATATCGAAACGAAAAAGACAGCCTGGGAGTTGTTCAGGTGCCCGCGGATAAATATTGGGGGGCACAGACACAACGGTCGTTTGAAAATTTTAAAATCGGAGGCCAAAAAATGCCATTGGAGGTTATCCGTGCCTTCGCAGTACTCAAAAAGGCGGCGGCGTGGACCAATCGGGATTTGGGTGTACTCGATCCTCAGAAAGCTGAACTGATCGGCCGGGTGGCGGACGAAATTCTCAATGGCGAATTGGACGATCAATTTCCTTTGGTGGTGTGGCAGACGGGTAGTGGTACGCAAAGCAATATGAATGTGAATGAGGTGGTGGCTAATCGAGGTCATGTGATTCAGGGGGGGCAGCTCACAGACGAACAGAAAGCACTTCATCCCAACGATGATGTCAATAAATCTCAGTCTTCGAATGATACCTTTCCCACAGCGATGCATATTGCCGGGTACCAGAAAGTCGTGGACAGAGTCATTCCATCCCTCGAGAAACTACGGGACGTTTTTGCCCAAAAGTCGGAGGCGTTTATCGATGTCGTCAAAATCGGAAGAACCCATTTCATGGATGCGACACCCGTCACGGTCGGGCAGGAACTATCGGCTTTTGTGAGCCAGCTTGATCATGGAATTGCGACCATCAAAGCGAGCCTGGACCATTTGTCCGAGCTTGCACTTGGCGGTACTGCGGTGGGCACAGGCTTAAATACACCGGCGGGGTATTCGGAGAAAGTGGCGGAATACATCGCTCAGTTTACGGGTTTACCTTTCCGTACGGCACCGAACAAATTTGAAGCGTTATCCGCTCACGATGCCATCGTGGAAACGCACGGTGCATTGAAGACTGTCGCGGTGGCCCTGATGAAAATCGGTAATGATATCCGGATGCTGGCCTCCGGTCCGCGAAGCGGGATTGGGGAATATTCGATTCCGGCCAACGAGCCAGGCAGTTCGATTATGCCGGGAAAGGTCAACCCCACACAATGCGAAGCACTTACCATGGCCATGGCTCAGGTGATGGGCAACGATACTGCCGTGACGATTTCTGGAATGAACGGTCAGTTTCAACTGAACGTGTTCAAGCCGGTTATGATTTACAATCTCCTTTTATCCTCCGACCTGATCGCTGATTCGTGTGATAGTTTCCGTAAAAACTGCATCGAAGGATTGGAGCCCAATCGGGATCGCATCAAAGAACATCTCAACAATTCGCTCATGCTCGTCACGGCTTTGAATACCCACATTGGCTACGATAAAGCGGCTGAAATTGCCAAAAAAGCGTTCAGGGAAAATACCACGCTTAAAGAGGCCGCGTTGTCATTGGAGTATCTGACGGAGAAGGAGTTTGACGAATGGGTACGTGCCGAGGATATGGTTCGGTTTTGAGCGACACATACCCGCGGAAATTCCATCCAGTAGCGATGAAATATTTTGCGGAAAACCCTGAAACTCGCAGATTAAATTGTTATTAATGAAACAAAAAGCGTACCTTTGCGCTTCTAAATCAAAAAATGTTCTTTGTCATGGAAGGCTGGAAAGAATTGGTTTTGAATTTACCGGGGTTGGCAGAAGGAGTTTCTGAAATAAAGACCACCGTCAATACCGATTTTTTTACACAATTTGCACAATCACCCATCACCCGGGCGGAGTATCAGGTTCGGGTTTTAGTGGATAAAAAGCCGAATCTGTACATTTTGAATATCGAGGCGACGGGATGGTATGAAGCCAACTGCGATCGTTGCCTGGAGTTGATCCAAATACCAGGTGAGGCCAGTTATCAGTATTTTGTCAATGTCAAGGGGGATGCGGTGGATACGGAAGCGGATGAAGATGTTTTGGTTTTGGAAGAAGGAGCAAACAGACTGGATTTACGTCCTTTGGTATATGAATCCATTGTCATATCGTTACCGATGATCAATGTGTATAATTGTGAAGACGATGACCAGTCTCCATGTGATCCCAAAGTATTGGAGATATTGCGGGAACAGGAACAGAAAGATTTGAAGTCAGCGAATCCCACATGGGACGTATTGAAAAATTTAAAATTTGAAGATTAGAAAATAGTGACTTATGGCACATCCAAAAAGTAGAATTTCGAAGCAAAGAAAGCGTAAGAGAAGAACGCATTATAAGGCACCTGTACCCCAGGTTGCCACATGCAAATCAACCGGGGAATCTCATCTGTATCACAACGCTTATCAGGTTGACGGTGACTTGTATTACCGTGGTCGAATTCTTGTGAAAGCTGAAGATAACGAGGATCTTGGTTAAAAAGATCGTCAATACGGAAAAAGCGCCTTCGCCGGTAGGGCCTTACAATCAGTCGATACAGACCGGTGGAACACTGGTATTTGTGTCCGGCCAAATCGCGCTGGACCCGGCTACTAATGAACTGGTAATCACCTCTATCGAAGAGGAGACGCATAGGGTTATGCAAAATGTAGAAGCTGTATTGGCAGCCAACGATTGTACGCTCGATGATGTGGTGTCGTGTTCGGTATTTGTGAAAAATATGGACGATTATGGCCGGATCAATGAGGTTTACGGTTCCTATTTTAACGACGACACCGCTCCGACCAGAGCACTGGTTGAAGTATCCCGTTTGCCGAAGGATGTGAACGTAGAAATCTCTGCGATAGCTGTGAAAACGCCATAATGTCTCCAAAATCCATCAATCAGGTTTTATCACTTATCCAACCAACGGGCGATATCCATTTGGGAAATTACCTGGGTGCGGTCAAGAATTGGGTGATTATCCAGGAAAAGTACCCCTGCGTCTATGGGGTAGCTGACCTGCACGCCATGACCATGCCGTACAATCCCAAAAAGTTGCGGGAATCGACCTGGAAAATGGTTTATCAACTCCTGGCTTCCGGGGTGAATCCAGAGAATTTGTTCGTCCAGTCGCTCATTCCTGAGCATATGGAATTGAGTTGGATGTTATCCGCCGTATGCTCGTACGGAGACCTGAGCCGAATGGTTCAATTCAAAGACAAAAGCAATCTGATTAAGGAATCCGGTGGAAAGGACGAATTGGTTTCTTCCGCCTTGTTCTTTTATCCGGTATTGCAAGCCGCGGACATTCTGATTTATAAGTCAGACTACGTCCCCGTTGGTAAAGATCAGGATCAGCACCTGGAACTGGCGCGTTCCATCGCCCAACGGTTTAATTCTACATATAAAGTGGATTATTTTATTCCTCCCAAACCGCTTTACACCGAGGTGCCAAAAGTTCTTTCCCTGGCCAATCCGGACAAGAAAATGAGTAAAAGTCTGGGTGAAAAGCACGTCATCAATATGTTTGGTGACACGGGCCGAATCAAAAAACAAATCAATTCTGCAGTTACGGATTCGGGGAATACCGGCACGGGCGAGATGACACCAGGTGTGTCCAATCTGTTTCAGATACTGTGGGAAAGCGGAGGATATGAAGCTCACAAAAAGCTTAAAGCGGATTACGAATCAGGCAACCTGCTATACAGCGAATTGAAAAAAGCCGTTTCAGATTCACTTCTGGAATTTCTCCAGCCCATTCAGGAACGATACCGGGAAATTTCAGCCGATAAGCGGAAATACCGGGACATGATTAAAGAATCCTCCTCTCAGATTCGTAAAAAAGCACAGCAAACGATTAGTGAAGTCCGTGAAATCACGGGCTTGCAAAATGTAAAATATTAATGAATATTTTTTGTGTTGGTCGGAATTACCGGGAGCATGCCCGGGAGCTGGACAATCCTATTCCGGAAGATCCATTGATTTTCTGTAAACCGATGACATCCCTTTTATTGGATAGCGGGGATTTTCACATTCCCGATTTTTCGGACGACATCCATTACGAAGGCGAGTTGGTCATCCGGATATGTCGGCAAGGGAAGGCTATATCCCAGGACGAAGCTTCGACCTATTATGACAAAGTGGCATTTGGAATCGATTTCACGGCCCGGGATGTCCAGGCGAGGCTGAAGAAAGAAGGCCATCCCTGGGAAATTGCAAAAGGTTTTGATCAGTCTGCTGCTGTGAGCAGATTCATTTCAGTCAACACCAGCTTGTCGGATAACATCTCTTTTGAAACCCGAAAGAATGGGAAAGTCGTGCAATCGGGAAATACCCGGGATATGATTTTTTCAAATGAAGATATTATTGTTTATTTGTCCAGGTTTTTCACGCTTCACGAGGGGGATATGATTTTTACAGGAACACCGGCCGGAGTGGGGCGAATAAAGCCAGGCGATGTGTTGGAAGGATTCATCGATGGCCGAAAGTTGTTGACCTGTCATATAAAATAATTAATAATACCATTATGCCGTATTTATTTTCCTCCGAATCCGTATCTGAAGGGCATCCGGATAAAGTCTCTGATCAGATATCAGATGCCATCCTGGACGAGTTTTTACGTCAGGATCCCAAATCACGAATAGCGTGCGAAACCCTGGTTACCACTAAGAAAGCCATCGTTGCCGGAGAAATCCGATCGAACGCCAAAGTCGATGTCGAAAAAATTGTACGACGAACCATACAACGCATTGGCTACGATCGTCCGGAATATGAATTTGACCATCAATCGTGCAAGGTCGTCAATCTTTTGCACAAGCAATCCGAGGATATAGCCCGTGGGGTCGATCAGACTTCTGAAGATGGTGAGGGAAAAACCGGTGCCGGCGATCAGGGTATGATGTTTGGGTATGCGGTGAATGAAACGGAAAATAAAATGCCGCTTGGTTTGCATTTGTCGCACCTGTTGTTGCGTGAATTGGCACAGTTGCGGCGGGAAAAGAACGAAATTCCTTACCTGCGTCCGGATGCTAAATCTCAGGTGACGATCGAATATTGTGACGACACCCACAAAGCCTTACGGATTACGAACATTGTACTGTCTACGCAGCACGACGATTTTGATCCGGATCCAGCCAGGATGAGCGAGCGGATTGCCGCGGACATCAAGAATATCCTCATTCCCCGGGTGAAAGCCAGGTGCAGTCCTGAAATACAGAAACTTTTCAATAGCGATATTGATTATAAAATCAATCCCACCGGGAATTTTGTAATCGGTGGGCCCCATGGAGATACCGGTTTGACTGGTCGTAAAATCATAGTGGATACCTACGGCGGACATGGGGCACACGGCGGCGGGGCATTTTCAGGAAAAGATGCGTCGAAAGTAGACCGTTCGGCGGCTTATGCCTGCCGGCACATTGCACGCAATCTCGTAGCCGCAGGTGTGGCAGACCGGGTGTTGGTCCAGCTTGCTTATGCGATTGGTGTGCCCGAGCCCATCAGCTTTTACCTCAATACATACGGCACGTCCAAAGTCGATATGCGGGACGGTGAGTTGGCCCAAAAGGTCTTTGAAATGTATGATCTTCAGCCCCATGAGATTATTAAGACGTACAAACTCGATCAGCCTATTTTTGAAGAAACGGCCTCGTTTGGCCATATGGGTCGAACACCTGGCCTCAAGAAAGTGAATTTTGGAAGCGAAGAAAATCCCGATATCAGGGAAGTCGAGACTTTTACCTGGGAAAAAGAAGACCGGGTGGATGATCTCCGGCAACTTTTTGGGTTGTAATTCAATTTCAATTTTATCGTTTGTGAGAGGTACCTCCCCGTGGGCTGAATGCTTTTTTTACGAAGTAAAAATTTAATCCTGATGAATGAAGTACAAGGAGATCGCTTGATCAATTTTGAAAACAGACACATAGGTATATCTACTTCGGATCTCTCAGAAATGATCGCTGTACTGGGGATATCCTCAGCGGACCAGTTGGTCCATGACGTCATTCCACTCAATATACTCAGCGATCGGATGACGCTCAAACTGGATGCCTTAACTGAATTTCAGTACCTGGAATTGATCCGGGAAAAAAGTCAGAAAAATAAAGTATTCCGTAGCCTGATCGGGCAGGGATACTATGATAGCCATACTCCTTCGGTCATTCGACGGAACGTGTTCGAAAATCCCGGATGGTACACTCAATACACTCCTTACCAATCTGAAATTTCACAGGGACGACTGGAAGCCCTGTTCAATTTTCAAACCGTCGTTTCTGATTTGACCGGTTTGCCGATTGCCAACGCTTCTTTGTTGGATGAAGGCACAGCTGCAGGGGAAGCGATCTCCATGGTAGCTGATTACTACAATAAAAAGAATAGAAAGAATCCCCGCTCGGTCTGCTACGTTCATGAGCAAGTATTCCTGCAGACCAAAGCGGTCATCGAAACCCGTACCCAATCCCAGGGAATGCAGGTCCGGTATTTCTCCGATCTGAAGGACGTTGATACGGAAGAAGCGATCGCCGTAGTTGTCCAGTATCCCGATGCACGCGGAGATGTATCTGTGATAGGTGAATCCTTGGAGCGGTTGGCTTCTGCGCAGGTGGGATTGGTTGCCATTTGCGATTTACTATCCCTTACGCTGTTGAAATCACCGGGGGAATTGGGGTACGACGTGGCTGTAGGAACGACGCAACGATTTGGTGTACCCATGGGATACGGAGGGCCGCACGCTGCTTATTTTTCGTGTAAAGACGAATTTAAGCGCATGATCCCGGGCAGGATTATAGGGTTGAGTAAAGATGCGAACGATAAACCTGCATTCCGAATGGCCATGCAGACCCGGGAGCAACATATCAAAAGAGAAAAAGCCACTTCCAACATTTGTACAGCCCAGGCCTTGTTAGCGATTATGGCCGGGATGTATGCCGTCTTTCACGGTCCGGACAATCTTCGGCGAATCGCTGTAAAAATCCATTTGCTGGCTTCGGGTTTGGCTGAGAAGCTCAGGGATAGCGGCTTCCAGGTGGCCGATCATATTTTTTTCGACACGATTTCGATCGCATTTTCACCCGGCGAAATCGAACTGATCCGTCATCGGGCTGAGGAAGCCGGTTACAATTTTCACTACGGTGAAGAAGAGATCAGGATTTCGTTGGATGAGAAATCAACAGCACAGGAGATATCCGAAATACTTGAAATTTTTCAGGTTGACGGCGGAGAGGGCGTGGAGTTCTCTGGCATCCTCAGTGAGGCGTATTTGCGGGAGGATAAATTTATGACCCATCCCATTTTTCACCGATACAGGTCTGAAACCGAAATGATGCGGTACATTAAGCGTCTTGAGAACAAGGATTTATCTCTGGTTCACGCGATGATTCCGCTCGGTTCCTGTACGATGAAACTCAATGCTGCGACAGAAATGTTACCTCTCACCTGGGCGGAGTTTGCCGGATTACATCCGTTTGCTCCGGTCGATCAGACTCAGGGATACCAGGAAATCATTCAGGAATTGGGGGATTATCTGTGCGCGCTGACCGATTTGGATGCGTATAGTTTTCAGCCTAATTCCGGTGCTCAGGGTGAATATACCGGTTTGCTGGTTATCAAAGCTTATCACGAAGATCGCGGTGAAGGCCACAGAAATATCGTACTAATCCCGGCCTCTGCGCACGGAACCAATCCGGCCTCAGCAGTTTTGGCGGGGTATGAGGTGCGCATTGTGAACTCTGATGATCAGGGGAATATCGATGTGATGCATCTCAATTCACTTCTCGAAGAACTTGGGGATCGAGTAGCCGCTCTCATGGTGACCTACCCTTCGACTCATGGTATATTTGAGCAGGAAATTCTGACCATTTGTGCCAGTCTTCACGGGGTTGGCGGGCTGGTATACATGGATGGGGCGAACATGAACGCTCAGATCGGATATACTTCCCCGGGTAAAATTGGGGCAGATGTATGTCATTTGAATCTACATAAAACGTTTGCTATTCCACACGGGGGCGGAGGTCCCGGTATGGGACCGGTCTTTGTGACCAGGGAATTGGCTCCATACTTACCCGGACATCCTTATGAGAACAGAGACTCGGGGGATAAAGCGATCAATGCGGTGTCTTCAGCGCCCTATAGTTCTGCCAACATCCTTTTGGTTTCATACGGGTATATTCGGATGCTTGGCGCTCGCGGGTTGAAAAATGTCACTAAGTACGCCATTCTCAACGCTAATTATCTCAAGAAGGTTCTGGAAAGCCATTACGAGGTCTTGTTTAGATCGGAAGAGCACACGTCTGAACGCTTGCTCTTCCGATCTGAGCCCCGAGTAGCAGCACAAGCGTCCCTAGCAGGATCCCCGCCCGCAACGGCA
>CALGAA010000396.1 GCA_937952445.1 uncultured Bacteroidota bacterium
TGAGTGCGTTTTTTTGGCAGGGGTGGGTAGCAGGAATATGGTGGGATGTGCTGATTGGGTAGTGGTAAGAGGGTAGAATAAATATGTGCGGTTTTATTGAGGTAGGTGGGAAGCCGGATTGAGTTGGGCTTGACTTAACTTAAAGTGGGAAGATTTTAGAGGTTTGGGTTTTGGGGGGCGGGATTGCACTCGTGCCTGGGTTTTCTGGATTGACAGATCGTCGGTGGGTTACCTTGAGGGGTCTGAAGCCCTGGCCCTCTTTTGCGGTTATTTTGTGAACGGTGTATTTGCGAGTCCTGAAAGGACGATGATGGTACAGCGATGGGTTTCAACCCATCGAACGGGTACATAAAAAAAGGCTGAGTCCTGAAGGGACGATGGAGAATAGAATAAATGAGTGCGTTTTTTTGGCAGGGGTGGGTAGCAGGAATATGGTGGGATGTGCTGATGGGGTAGAGGGAAGAGAGTAGGATGAAAAGGGTGCGGTATTTTTTTGGGTAGATGGGGAGTCGGGCTGGAGTGGGGTTGGACTTGAATTGGAGGGGAAAGAAAGTAGAGGTTTAGGGGAGGGGGTAGGGTGTGAATTCGTGCCTGGGTTTAATGGATGGGTTGATCGTCGGTGGGTATTGTATAGGGTTCCTGAATGTGTGCGGATTTATGGGTATCAGAGAAGAGCCGGGCTACATTGGAAGGTGCAGATTGAAATGTGAGAAGAGGGTAGAATAAATGTCTGGGGTATTATTGAGGGTAGATGAGAAGAAGAATAGAGGTGGGCTGGACTTAACTTAAAGTGGGAAGATTTTAGAAGAAATTCGTGCGTTGTTTATGGCATCGGTGGGAAAGTGGAACGAGGTCGGATGTGCTGATTGGGTATTGATAAGAGGGTAGAGCTTAGAGGTGAGGGTTAGAATGAGAGAATGTCGGGATTAGATTTGAACAGGAAAGGCAAATAGCGGCCTTTTCTCTGGTATACTTTTTTGGTGTACGTTTTGGTGTGCGTTCTTATTTTTATAAGAATCAGGCGTTCTATTCGCCTGAAAATCAGTGGGAGATACTGGACTCGAACCAGTGACCCCCTGCTTGTAAGGCAGGTGCTCTGAACCAACTGAGCTAATCTCCCATGAATCTAAGAACTGACCTTTATGATATCAAAGGCGGATGCAAAGATAGGCCCATAAATGAAAAATACAAATATTGGATGAAAATTATTTTACAGATAATTAGCGTCGAACCGGTAGACTACGGCGGTCACCACCTGACCCACTGCGCGAAGGATGTTTTTATCAATGACGTCGATGGTATCGTTTTCGGTGTGCCAATGTGCCCCGAATGAATTATTGTCCGGTTTATTGATAATATCAATGGTGGGAATACCTGCGATTTGGTTGATGAATAGATGATCGTCGACTACACCTCCGGAAAGATTTCGGTTGACAAACACATGTCCATAACCCATACTGTTGGCCAGATTCCAGACGTAATCCAAAAACTGAGGGGCGTAGTTGCGGGAAATTCCTTCCTTCAAAAATTGTGCTCCTTTCGCCCCCACCATGTCAAGGAGAATTCCGTATTCAGCCTGGTAATTGGAAACATGTGGCGTTCTGGCCCAATGTTGAGCACCCAAAGCCCAGGTGGTCCCATTGGGATCGTTGCTTCTACCCTGGTCTTCCAGATCGGTAAAAAGTATATCGATACCCACATCGACGGGTTGGAGCGAAAGCTGCCTGGCGATTTCCAATAAAACGGCCACCCCACTACCTCCGTCATCCGCCCCCAAAACGGGTTGTTCCCGCAGGTCAGGGGAGGACGCATGATCGGCCATAAATCGGGTGTCCCAGTGCGCCAGCAACAAAATCCGGCGACTTTCTCCTGGATTGAAAGACCCGATAATATTGAAGCCCTGCAGGTTTACTCCGTCATAACGGTCGGCTGAAAAAGACTGCACTGTTACTTTGTCAGCATAGCCTTCGAGTTTGGATCGAAGGTAATCCCGGGCCTCAAGGTGGGCATCCGTGTTGGGGACCCGGGGGCCGAATTGTATCTGGTCTTCGATAAATCGATAGGCACTGTCAGCATTAAAAGCCGGGATGCTCAGCGGTTTGCGTTCCAGGGTTTGGACTGAAGAAGTGGTTTCCTTAGAATCTGATTTGCAAGCCGACAAACCAGCCAGAGTAAGAAGTAACAAAAGGATTGCCCGCATTTGAATTTCAATTTTGAATGGTAAATGATGTAGTTATGGGATTGTGATCCGAAAAGTCAATTTTTTCAATCAGGGTATTGTAAATATTAAATGATTTGTCCATAAAGATATGATCTATTTTTAAAGGGATCAGCAAACCATTGTAGGTTTGCGCAAAACCCACGCCTCCTTTCACGAAGGCATTTTGCCGGTCATCGCGCAACTTCAGATATACCGGGGAGTAGGGGGTGTCATTCGCATCTCCTGCAATCACAACCGGATGTGGGGATTGATTTACGACCTGATAGATCAAATCAATTTCCTTCAATCGAAGTTTGGCGTTGTCGTTGTACGACTGAAGCATTTCTCCGAACGCTTTCAGACCCTCTCTACGGGAAAATGATTCGGGGGAAAACTTCCCGGCCCGGACTGTCACGGCATTGGTGTGAAGGTGAATGTTGACCAGTCGGAATGTACCCAGCGGACTTTCTACGTCAGCGGACAAGGCGATCATGCGTCTGTCGGGGTTCTGCAGCGGTTGCACATTGCTCAGGGGGTGGAGGCTGAAGATGGCCAGATCGCCACCCATTCGGGGATTTTCCAAATGGCTGTGGTAGGGATAATTTAAATCATTGGCTATTTGCTGTATCAGGTCGCCGGAGATCTCCTGTAGCACCATATAAGTCGAAGGATTTGACTTAAATTTTTGAACGAAGACCTTGCTTTGATCCTGGTCCTGGTGTCGAAAATTATTTTTGACGTTGAGGGTGGTCAGGCTATAGATGGTTGAGTTTTGGGGAATATTGGGTTGGATGTGAAATCCGATCTGACGGATGGTATTGCCCGACATCAATACGAGCGCCAGCAGCGAAGCCCAGGCCATTTTGGATCGAACCACCACGAGCAACAGCATAGCGATGAACAAACTGATAACGATATAGGGGTAAAGAAGGGAAAAAAGAGTCAGAAATGATGCGAAACCGGGTTCCACGTATTGACGTAAAAAACCAAGGAAAAGGAAAGCGATGAGAATTCCATTTACAACGACTAAAAACAGGCGCAGTAATCTCACTTCTTACTTTTTGCTGGCCTCATACAAAAAATCCTTCTCTTCCTGCGTCAGGCTTTCATACCCTGACTGTTTAATTTTCTCCAGGATCTGATCGATCCGGTCTTGTGTTTCCTGGGGTCTTCTTTTCTTCGGTTTTTGCGACATTTTGTCTTCATTGACATAAACGTCGAATTTGGGTCTTTTGATATTGGGTTTGAAATTGATGTCCCCCAGATCGACCCCTTGGTACAGTAACTTGATGTACACATAACCCATCACCGCCCCGCCGATGTGCGCGATATGCCCTCCGGAATTACTCATTGCCGGAATCATAATCAGATCGAGTAGAACAAGGGCCAGTACGAGAAATTTCAATTTCACGCGCCCGATAAATAAAAGGTGGAATTCGTGATCGGGTGCCATGGTGGCTGCGGCTACGGCTATGCCCATCACCGCTGCTGAGGCTCCCAATGCATAGGTAACTCCATCGTAAAGAAGACCAGAGAATATAAAATAGAGCAATGCCCCGGCAAAGCCCGACAATATATAGGTATTCAGGGTTTTACGTTCCCCCAGGAGATTTTCCAAAACCCGTCCAAACCAGAACAGATATAGCATATTGATCAGAATATGAAAAAATCCGGTGTGGAAAAACATGTGGGTGACCAACGTCCACGGGCGGAACAATATCAATTTCCAGGTATTGGCCAGTGAAAGCCCTTCGGTCAGAGTGTAAAATATTCCTGGAACCTGGCCGCCGTTGACGATAAACAGTACCAACCTGAAAAGCATCACCGTGATAAATACGGCGAGGTTGATCATGACCAGGCGAACCGTCATGCCTCCGTACGTATATTGATGTTGTATGTCCCTTTTAATTGAGTCGAACATAGGTCTATGGATTTTTTCTCCAATACAAAATCAGCGCAATCCCAAAAACGAGACCACCTACGTGCGCCAGGTGGGCTACTCCGGTTTGGAGATTGCTCAAACCCAATACGATTTCCAATAATCCATATATGATTACAAAGTATTTGGCTCTAATAGGTATAGGTGGAAACAATAACATTAGTTCCACGTTGGGAAAAAGCATCCCAAAACCGGCCAGAACACCAAAAACGGCTCCCGATGCCCCGATCACCCTAAAGGGCATGGAAAGAAAAAACTGTTGCTCCACCGGTGACATTCCCATCAATCCGACCTTCCATGATATTACCTGAAAAACGGCTCCACCGAGTCCGGCGAAGAAATAAAAAAGCAGGAATCGGTTTCGTCCCCAATGACCTTCCAAAGCACTACCAAACATATACAGCGCAAACATATTGAAAAACAAATGGCTGAAATTGCCGTGGAGAAACATGTGCGTGATCACCTGATACCATTGGAAATAGTCTGATCCGGGGTAATACAGAGCACCCTTTTCCTGAAAATTATGGAGAAAGGTAAAAAGTGCGTTGGATTCAGGCATGCCCGGGAACACATAATTGGCAGCTATGAATATCAACACATTGATAATGATCAAATGCTTGATCGTGTCGGTGATTGGTATCATTAAGCGAATTGTTTTTCTAAATCTTCGGATTTAAAGGTAATAAAACATTTTTTTCCGCCCGGACTCACAGCTGGTTCCTTGCAGGCAAATAATTGATGGATTAACTCTCTTATTTCTTCCTCTGACAGTTTTCTATTTCGTTTTATGCTCATATTCCTTGCAAATAATTGGGCAACCGTTTCATGCAAGGTGGGCCCCAATTTTTGTTCCTCCTGGTATTCATCCAGGATTTGATGGATGATTTTTATTTTATCCTTGGTGTCCAGCAACAGCAAATCGGGCATGGCCTGTAACACAAATGCATTCGTGCCAAAGGGCTCGATCACAAAACCGTAATCATAAAACACATGCCTGATTTTTTCCAGTATTCGTGCTTCAGTGGGGTTCAAATGTATAACTTCCGGGAACAATAGGGACTGTGCATTCAGATTTTGTCGTTCCAGTTGGGTGAGAAATTTCTCATATAAAATTCGTTCGTGGGCATTTTTCTGATCGACGATGATAATCCCGGATTTAATCGGGCTGATGATGTAGCTGTTTTTGATTTGAACTGGTGAAAACTGTTCGTTCCCGGTTTCGACATTGAAGTCCGGATCCGATTCTGCTTCTTCCTCCGTTTCCCGGATATCAATCGCTTTGCCCGATTTTTTTATTTCTTCATAGAATTCATTCCAGCTATCCGCCGGCCAGCTATTTTGCGGACGAATATTTTCAGGTTTCCAGGGACTTTTTGTCCCGGAGGTCGAGGGTTTTACGGTTAACGAGCTGCTTTCCGGCTGATGGCCAAAGGGTCGGTCTTCTTCAAATTCCAGGGTTGGAATACTGTGCTGGACCAACGCATGTTTGACGGCAGACTGGACGATATTATACACGAAATTTTCATCTTCCAGTTTTATTTCCTGTTTCGTGGGATGTACATTGATATCCATTTTCTCTGGATCCATCTGGATAAACAGGCAAAAAAAAGGATATGAACCCTGTTCAATTAAACGGTCGTATGCCTGGTACACAGCGGTCGTCAAGCGGTAGCTTCGAACGAAACGATTGTTGATGTATAAAAACTGCTCACCTCTCGATTTTTTGGCGTTCTCGGGTTTCCCGACAAAACCACTCAGCTTTAGGTATTCGGTGTTTTCTTTGACGTGAATAAGTCTGTTTTCGTAATGATTGCCGAAAATTTGAACGATCCGTTGCTTTAAATTTGCCGGGTACAGTTGGTGGTAAAGTCTGTCATTGTGATAGAGGGTGAAATGTATGTTGGGATATGCCAGCGCCAGGTGCTGAAACGTATCCAGAATGTGTTTGAACTCCACCGTATCAGACTTGAGGAATTTACGACGGGCGGGTGTATTGTAGAAAAGATTGGAAATGGTGATGGACGTCCCTGTTTCGGCCTGGCAATATTCCTGGGTGATCAATTCTGATCCGTGAACCACCAGCCGAATGCCCATTTCTTCTTCTTCCAATTTGGTTTTGAGTTCCATTTGGCTCACCGACGCAACCGACGGAAGGGCTTCCCCGCGAAACCCCAGACTGAAGATCCGTTGAAGGTCGTCACTGCTTCTGATTTTGGAAGTGGCATGACGTTCAAGACTCATCCGGGCATCCATTTCGCTCATCCCAATCCCATTGTCTATGATCTGGATTTTGCTTTTACCCGAATTTTGAATGATTACCTCGATCTTTGTTGCCTGTGCGTCGATTGCATTTTCCATTAATTCCTTGACCGCTGAAGACGGCCGGACAATGACCTCACCGGCAGCGATTTGATTGGCGACCACATCGGGCAACATTTTAATATTTCCTTTCATAGATCCTTTTATTCAATCAACTTAACCAGGAAATCGATATTAAAGTTGAGTAGAATGTAGGTTATTCCCGAAAGTAAAATGATGATGATTGCGAGCCTGATATTCGATTTTCTTTGACTGGTTCTTTTGTAGTTCCCGACCACATTTCGGTTTTGATAAGCTTTGGATATTCTGAGCTTAGCCCTCTCGACATCATGATCCAGATCCTCTTCATCGATTAATCCTGCTTCTATTTTGGCTTGTCGGATAATGGCATCCCGCGCGTCTTTCTCCGGATCGTAAAACCTCGGACGGTAATTGAAAACTCTGTGGTTCGGTATTTTATTGAAAGTGAAAAATCCCATAGTATTCGTTATACTTGCTACAAATTTAATCAATTATTGTAAAACGTTGTTGTATGTGCAAAATATAGAGTAAATTTGTGGGGTTATATGATGATCCATGAGTGAATTGATTAAGCACGAGTGTGGCATAGCCATGATCCGGCTTCTAAAGCCGTTGGAGTATTATTATGATAGATACGGAGATCCCCTCTATGGGTTGAACAAACTCCAGCTTTTACTTCAAAAAATGCGGAACCGTGGTCAGGATGGTGCAGGATTAGCCACCATCAAATTGGATCCGGAACCCGGCACTCGGTACATTTCAAGATATCGCACCAACAGTAAGAACTACATTTCGGATTTATTTCAACACGTTTTTCGCCACTTCGAGGATTTGGAACCCGGTCAGATCAACGACCCACAATGGTTGAAATCAAATAAGCCCTATACCGGGGAGTTGTTGCTCGGTCATTTGCGCTACGGGACACATGGATTGAATACGATTGAAACCTGTCACCCTTTTCTCCGTCAAAACAACTGGATTTCCCGAAATCTGGTTCTCGCCGGCAATTTCAACCTGACCAACGTGGATGAAATGTTTCAGGAATTGGTGGAACTGGGCCAATTCCCGAAAGAAAAATCGGACACCGTCACGGTTTTGGAAAAAATAGGTCATTTCCTGGATGACGAAGTTCAGCGACTCTTCACCTGGTTCAAACCCGACGGTTTTACAAACGAAGAAATTACCAAGAAGATCATCGAGCACCTCGATATCCAGCGATTACTCAAACGCGCCAGTAAAAAATGGGATGGCGGATACGTACTGGGTGGATTTATCGGTCATGGCGACGCCTTTATGATGCGAGATCCCAATGGCATCCGACCGGCGTATTATTATCACGATGACGAAATCGTGGTGGCTGCAAGTGAACGTCCGGCAATCCAAACCGCTTTTGATGTACGGTTTCGGTACATCCAGGAACTGCAGCCCGGCCATATCCTCAGCATCAAAAAGGATGGTACGATGGAAGAAGTTCCTTTTGCCAAACCCGGGGAAAAATTGTCCTGCAGTTTTGAAAGGATTTATTTCTCCAGGGGGACAGACCGGGACATCTACCTGGAACGCAAACAACTGGGGCGGGAACTGGTCGATCAGGTTTTGGATAGCATCGACCACGATTTTGAGAATACGGTATTCTCGTATGTGCCCAACACGGCAGAAACTTCGTTTCTCGGATTAATGGATGGTCTGGAAGACCGGGCCAAAGAAATTCGTATGCTCAAAACGCTGGAGCTCAATCACAAAGCTGACGAGAACGACTTGATCGAAATAGCTAAAATCAAGCCCCGCTACGAAAAAATTGTGGTGAAAGATGCCAAAATGAGGACGTTTATTGCGGATAATGAGCATCGCCACAATATGGTCTCTTACGTCTATGATGTGACATACGGCATCGTCAAAAATCAAAAAGATACCCTTGTCCTGGTCGACGACAGTATCGTTCGGGGAACGACTCTGCGGGATAGCATCATCAAAATGGTCGACCGGCTGCATCCCAAAAAAATCGTGTTTGTTTCCTCTGCTCCCCAGATCCGGTATCCGGATTGTTATGGTATAGATATGTCCAATCTCGGAGACTTTGTAGCTTTTCAGGCCGCGATTATATTGCTCCAGGAGCGCAACATGGATGATTATCTGGAAGATATTTTTCAAAAATGTCTGGCTCAGGTGGATTTACCTAAAGAACAAGTGGTAAATTACGTGAAATTGGTATACGAACCATTTACGTACGATGAGATTTCAGCGAAAATTGCTAAAATCCTGACCCCTCCCGAAACAGAGGCGGAAGTCGAAATTATCTATCAAACAATTGAAAGTTTGCATCGAGCATGTCCTGAAAATAAAGGAGATTGGTATTTTAGTGGAAATTATCCTACACCCGGGGGTAATAAAGTAGTCAATAAATCCTTTATTAATTATATGAACAAAGTAGAGGCTCGAGCGTATTAATCTTAAAATCCGAAATAATGTTTAAAGGTGGCTCTTTATATTTAGGAACTATTCTCAAAATTCCGGTTAAAATTCATTGGAGTTTTGCTTTGTTGTTGATCTATGTGGTTTATGTCGGACAACAATTAGGTATGTCGACCTTTGCCATTATCAATTTCTTTTATTTTACTTTATTGATTTTCTTGTGCGTTGTCCTCCATGAATTTGGACACGCTTTGACCGCTCGAAAATATGGTATTGGAACACAGGATATTCTAATTACCCCGATTGGTGGGCTTGCACGCCTGGATCGCCTGCCGGAGAATCCTTTGCATGAAATGGTTGTCGCTATTGCCGGACCTATGGTCAATGTGGCGATCGCCGGGATCATAGGAGCTTTTCTATATTTTTCGGGATCGAGTTTTGAGATTATCGGGTCTGAACGAGTCGTTTTTGAGTATTTCTCCAATTTTCCAATCCTCCTTCTTTATCTCAACGTGGTATTGGTTTTGTTTAATTTAATTCCGGCGTTTCCAATGGATGGAGGTCGGATCCTACGTGCGTTGATTTCGATATTCCAGGGCCGTCGCAAGGCTACCCTGATCGCTAGCTGGGTTGGGCGAATCCTTGCCATTGGCTTCCTGGCCATCGGATTGTACGAGAACCATCTGGGGCTGATCTTTATCGGCATATTTGTCTACTTCGCAGCAAGAGCTGAATACAGAACGGTGGCTTCCGAAGAGCGGTATCGCCATGGGAAAGTAGCCGACGTACTCAATCACAATTTTATGGTATTTTCCAAGGATGACCTGATGCAGGACGTTTTTCATCAGTGGGAAGGTTCGGAGGAAAATGCGATACTGGTGGCAGATCACAATAATAATATAATTGGTATTATACCTGAAGAGGACGTGTTCCATGCCCGTGAACAGGGTGATGTATTTACGCCGGTGTATCGTTATATGAGTAAAGAATTTGAATCGGTCACCATGGAACTTCCAGTGCGCCATCTGTTCTATTTATTCAACAATAAATCTGTTCAAATGCTGCCCGTGTCGCGGGACGGCCGAATCCTCGGTGTCGTGCGGCGGCAGGATCTGGCCAACTTCCTGACCTTGCGAACCTGATTGTAAAAGTGTATGTGCGGACGTTCTTCACTTACGGTTACCGAAAAAGAGCTGGAAAAGCGATTCAATGCTTCTTTTTATTCTGAAGATTTGGAAAGGTACAATCCGCTTCCCAATTTTAATATGGCTCCAACGCAGAATCTGCCGGTGATCACCGATGCCGATCCGGATCACATCAATTTATATCGATGGGGTTTGATTCCGTTTTGGGCGAAGGATGAAAAGATAGGTTATCGTATGATAAATGCCAGGATGGAAACAGTCGCAGAAAAACCCGCATTCCGTCAGGCCTTTCGACAACGACGATGCCTGTGGCCCGTGAATGGGTATTATGAATGGATCGCACGGGGAAAGGAAAAGATTCCGTATCGGGTGATCCTCAAAGATAAAGGTGTTTATTCTCTGGCAGGGCTGTGGGAGACCTGGAAAAACGAGCAGGGGGAAAAGGTGTTTAGTTTTACCATTCTGACCCAGCCTGCTACTCCTTCTATGGAATTTTTACATCACCGAATGCCGGTTATCCTACCACGTGAAATGGAATTGGATTGGTTGGATCCCAATCTGGATCCGGAGGATTTTCTGCATAACCTGCCGCCTTTTGGTACGGATCAGTTGGAGGTCTATCGCGTTTCTCAGGAGGTGAACAATGTCCGGAACAATAGACGAGAATTGATCGCTCCAGTCACCGAAAC